>CALWIS010000024.1 GCA_944380795.1 uncultured Clostridia bacterium
GTGTTCTGCGATGCCCCCTGTTCCGGGCTGGGCATCCTTCGCCGCAAACCAGAAATCCGCTATAAAAAGCCGGAAAGCCTTACAGAGCTTCCCGGCCTGCAGGAAAGGATTCTTGCTCAAGCTGCAGCGCTGGTAAAGCCCAGCGGACGGCTGGTGTATTCCACCTGCACCCTGAACCCCGCCGAAAACAGCCGGGTGGCAGACGCGTTTTTGCAGAAACATCCGGAGTTTGTGCCAACACCCGTTACTCTGCCCACTGGGATGAGCCGGGCCTTGCAGGAGCCGGATCACCAGTTCACCATGACACCTTTTGCCTGCGGAACAGACGGTTTCTTTGTGGCGGTGTTTACAAAAAAGCAGGAAAGCTAAGGAGAGAAGAGCTTGAAAATCGATATCAAATCCATGACGCTGGCTGAAATCAAGGAGGCATTCCGGGAAGAGGGACTGCCCGCCTTCCGCAGTTTGCAGGTGTACCGTTGGCTCCATCGTGGAGTGGAATCCTTCGACGAAATGTCGGACCTTTCCCGGGACCTGCGGCAGAAGCTCAGCGAAAAGTATTACATATCTGTAGCAATTATTGAAAAAAAGAGGGTTTCCATGTATGATAATACGAGGAAATACCTGTTTCGCTTTGCCGACGGCCAGTATGTGGAGTCGGTGCTGATGGAATACCATCACGGCTATTCGATATGTATTTCCACCCAGGCTGGGTGCAAAATGGGCTGTACCTTCTGCGCCACCGGACAGGGAGGTTGGTTCCGCGACCTCACCCCGTCCGAGATGCTGGCCCAGATTCAGGCCGCCCAAAAGGATTCCGGCTGTAAGGTCTCCAATATCGTGCTCATGGGCATGGGGGAACCGCTGGATAACTATGAGAACGTGCTGCGGTTTTTAGAACTGGTGTCATCCGACGAGGGCATGAACATCGGCGCCCGGCACATCTCCCTTTCCACCTGCGGGCTGGTGGATAAGATCTACGATCTGGCGGACAAAAAGCTGCAAGTGACCTTGTCGGTGTCCCTTCACGCCCCTAACGACCAAATCCGTTCCCGCACCATGCCGGTGAACCGGAAATGGAATGTGGAGACGCTGCTCAAGGCCTGCCGATATTATGCCCAGACCACCCACCGGCGTATCTCCTTTGAATACGCTATGATTAAGGGTGTCAATGATACCGATGCCTGCGCCCAGGAGCTGGCACGGCGGCTCAAAGGGATGCTGTGCCATGTGAACCTCATTCCCGTAAACGATGTCTCTGGGGCCAATTACCACAAAAGCACCCAGGAACGGCTCCGCCGGTTCAGTGGAATTTTGGAAGAACACGGGATTCCCGTTACTGTGCGCCGTACGCTGGGTTCCGATATAGAAGCCTCCTGCGGGCAACTGCGGGGGAAACACGAAGAGGAGGCGGTGAAACATGAAAACCGTCAGTAAGACCGATATTGGGCTGGTCCGCAGTTCCAATCAGGATGCCTGTGGCTGCGGGCTGCTGCCAGATGGCGCCTGGATGGTGGTGTGCGACGGCATGGGAGGGGCAAACGGCGGCAATGTGGCCAGCGAAATGGCCCTTTCCTGCATGGAAGCCCAAATCAACAGCGAATATGAACAGGGCCTTGCGTCAGCGTCCATCCGAAATCTGCTGACAGCGGCTGCATATACCGCCAATACCCGCATCTACGATGCGGCGCAAAACGACCCCAGCCTTTCCGGTATGGGCACCACCTTGGTGGCGGTGATCGTTGCCAATGGAAAAGCCCACATCGTCCACGCAGGGGACAGCCGTGCTTACCAGATCTCTGGTTCCGGGGTCCGGCAGCTCACCATGGACCACTCTATGGTGCAGGAAATGCTGAACCGGGGAGATATTACCGAGGAGCAAGCCCAACAGCATCCTCATAAAAATATCATCACCCGGGCGCTGGGCGTGCAGGAAATGATCGACACCGATTATACCGAGTTGCCCTTTTCCCAGGGCGAGACCCTGCTGGCCTGCTCGGATGGGCTGAGCAACTATGTCCACGCGGAGCAGATTTATCAATATGCTCAGGCATATCAGGGGCAGGAGCTGGCGGACGCTTTAGTACAGGCGGCGTTGGCAGGCGGCGGCGGCGATAATGTCACTGTTGCGCTCATTGAGAACTGATACATCAGGATAGGAGTGTAAAACCATGGATAAGTATACGGGAAAGCGTCTCGACGGCCGGTATGAGATCCACGAGCTGCTGGGAGTCGGCGGCATGGCAGTGGTTTACCGGGCCTATGATACGATTGATGACCGTGTGGTAGCCATTAAGATCCTTAAAGACGAATTTGCAGGGAATAGCGAATTTTTGCGCCGGTTCCGCAATGAGTCCAAGGCCATTGCCGTTCTGTCCCATCCCAATATCGTCAAGGTGTACGATGTGAGCTTTGGCGACCGGATGCAGTATATCGTCATGGAATACGTGGACGGCATTACCCTCAAGGAATATCTAGACCAGCAAAAAGAAGTCAAGTGGCGAGAAGCCATCCACTTTACCGTGCAGATTCTCCGGGCTCTGCAGCATGCCCATGAAAAGGGCATTGTCCACCGAGATATCAAGCCCCAGAATATCATGGTGCTCCAGGATGGCACCATCAAGGTCATGGATTTCGGCATTGCCCGGTTTGCCCGGAGCGAGACCCGCACCATGACGGATAAGGCCATTGGCTCGGTACACTATATTGCGCCGGAGCAAGCCCGAGGCGATCTCACCGATGAAAAGGCGGATATTTATTCCGTTGGTGTCATGCTTTATGAGATGATCACCGGGCAGCTCCCCTTTGAGGCGGACAATGCGGTGTCGGTGGCTATTATGCAGTTACAGGCCAACCCCACCTTGCCTCGGGAGATCAACCCCGATATTCCCGAAGGGCTGCAAGAAATCACCATGAAGGCCATGCAGAAGATGCCCTCCCAGCGCTATCAGTCGGCAGCAGAAATGCTTCGGGACATCGAGCAATTCCGGCGTAATCCCGCTATTCGTTTTGAATATAAATACTTTGTGGACGACACCCCTACCAAATATGTGGATGCCATCAACAATGTAAAGGGCACCACCGGCCCTGTTTCCTATAATGATGATTATGAGTATGAAGAGGATCTGGGCAAAAAGCAGGGAAGCGGCAGGACAAAAATGGTCGTAGCCGGAATTGGCACGGCTTTCCTCATTATGGCGGTGATTTTGGGTGTGATGCTTATCTTCAATCAGCCTTCCACTCCGGAAGCGGAAGAAGAACTGGTGACCGTTCCCAAGTTTGTGGGTATGATCTACGACCAGGACATCAAGGACAACAGCGAATACACCGAAAACTTTACTTTTACGATTAAAGATGGCAACGACCCCAACCAGGACGAGGGCGTAGTGCTGAAGCAGACCCCCAACGAGGGCATCGAGGTGAAAAAGGGGAAAGAGGTCATCCTCACGGTGAATACCCGCGGTGAACTGACCACAGTCCCCGACGTGACCGGCCTGCCTCAGGATAAGGCAGAGGAGAGCATCACCAAGTGGAATTTGGTGCCCAAGGTCGTCACCGTGGCAGACGAGGAGACAGCCAAGGGTTATGTTACCGGTACCTCTCCTGCTAAAAATACCGAGGTAGCTCCTGGAAGTGAAGTCACCATTTATGTAAGCAGCGGGCCTGCCGATGGGATCGCGGTCCCCCAGGTGATTGATAAGACACTGGAAGCCGCCAAGGCAGAGATCATTGCTGCCGGATTGACAGTGGGCGAGGTAACCGCTCAGGATGACAGCGATAAGGCAGAAAACGTGGTCATTGAGACCAGTCCCTTACCTGGCGTCAAGGTGGCCAGCGGCACCAAGGTGGATATTATCTATAGTTCTGGTAAGAAATCAGAGAAAACCATTGATGTGATTCTGAACCTGCCCAAGGACGTTAACGAGGATATTAGTATTAAGGTTTATGTGGATGGCAAACTGGATGATTCCCAGAGCGGGGTGGTGAACCCCTATCTGACTCAGAATAACCTGTATCCGCTAAAGTTTACCGGCAGCACCGGGGTACAGGAGCTGGTAGTCACTCTGAATGGCCAGGATTATGTGGCTTTCGACCTAGACTTTGATGCAGGCAAGCCTACACAAAAGTGGCAGAACGAATTTGTCCCCACGGTTTCGGAACCCTCTCAACCGGAAGAATCCAGTTCCCAGCCGGAAGAGAGCACAGGAGAAAGTTCCGGCTCTGAGGATAACTCCGGAGGCGGCACAGCCGAAGGAGAAGGCCAGGGCGTTACCCGAGATTGATCGGAGGCAGCCATGGAACAAAAAGGATACCTGTTAAAAGGAGTCGGCGGCTTTTACTATGTAGAGGGCGAGGACGGCAGGATCTATGAGTGCAAAGCAAGGGGCATTTTCCGTAAGCGGAAAATGTCCCCTTATGCTGGTGATCGTGTGACCCTGACCGTAGAGGAGGATGGTACCGGGACGATTGAGGAGATCGAGCCTCGCAAGAACCAACTCATTCGGCCGCCGGTAGCCAATATTGATCAACTTTTTATTGTCGTTTCGGTGCGGGAGCCTTCTCCCAGCACCCTGATTATCGACAAAATAATCGCTGCGGCAGAAAACAAAGGCATTGAGCCCATACTGGTCATCTCTAAGGCAGATTTGGAGGATGCAGGCTGGCTATGCGAGATCTATGAGAAAGCGGGAATTCCCTGCATCCCTATTTCCTCTGTTACGGGGGAAGGGGTAGACAAGGTGCGGGAAATGCTGTGTGGAAAGATCTCCGCCTTTACCGGTAACTCTGGGGTGGGAAAATCCACCCTTCTCAACTGCGTAGACCCTCGGCTGGCATTGGAGACCGGAGAAATCAGCCAAAAGCTGGGCCGCGGCCGTCATACTACCCGGCAGGTGGAGCTTCTCCATTTGCCAAATGGCGGCTATGTGGCGGATACCCCCGGATTTTCTTCCATGGATTTGGAGCGGTATGAACTGGTACGCAAGGAAGATTTGCCCCACTGCTTCCGGGAATTCGCCCCGTATCTGGGAGAATGCCGGTTCACCTCCTGTTCCCACACCTGTGAAAAGGGCTGTGCAGTGTTAGAGGCAGTGCGGGAGGGAAAGATCGCCCCTTCCCGCCATGAAAGCTATGTGGCGATGTATCAGGAAGTAAAGGACGTTAAAGAATGGCAAATGAAAGAAAAGTCTGTATGATTATCGGTTCTGCCCCCATTGCCGATGAGAAGCTTCCCGGGGGCTTGTCCGCCGAGGGGTGTTATGTGATCTGTGCCGACGGCGGTATGGATTCCGCAGTCCGTCTGGGTATCACCCCTGATCTGATTGTAGGGGATTTTGATTCTGCCCAGACATCACCGCCGGAAGATGTGGAGACGATCCACCTGCCAGTGGAAAAGGACGAGACCGATATGCTGTATGCGGTGAAAGAAGGATTTCGCCGGGGGTTCAGCAGTTTTGTATTGCTGGGCGGGCTGGGCGGTCAGCGGTTTGATCACTCTATCGCCAATCTGTGCGTTCTCTCCTACATCGCAGACCGGGGTGGCCGGGCGGTATTAGCAGACGGTGGCACCAGTGTATTTATGTTGACCAGCGGCCGGCTGGTGTTTACCGAGTTAAAGGGCGCTACTCTTTCTGTGTTCCCCTTTGGAGTAGGGTCCTGTACAGTTTCCTATAAGGGCCTGCAATACCCTCTCACCAATTCTACGCTGTCGTTGGATGACGCTTTGGGAGTCAGCAACTGCATCATAGAGGACCGTGCGGAGGTGTTTTTACACGAAGGCCGGGCGCTGGTGATTCTGGAAGAAACGGTATCATGAGCGGGCGGAGTAGTCTCCGCAGGCAGTTCGCGAGGGAGTAGCATCAAAATTCGCACTTGCTACCCCGCGGCCCAAAAGTTTTACTCGATTTTTTTTAAAAAATCGTGGGTGTCCAGAGGGCAAAGCCCTCGGCCACTCTCCGCAGAGAGTGGAATTCCCATGCCGTAGGGCGCATTTTTGAAAAGTGAA
>CALWIS010000025.1 GCA_944380795.1 uncultured Clostridia bacterium
CCACAGAAGCCCCTGCCCCATCAGACAGGCAGCGATCTGGGTGGATTTCCCCCCAGGAGCGGCACAGAGGTCCAGCACCTTTTCCCCAGGCTGAGGAGCAAGAACTGTGACGGCGGAGGAAGCGGAGGGTTCCTGGGAATAAAACGCCCCGGCATGGTGCAGAGGAAAGCTGCCTACCTTTTCAGTTTCGGTATAAAAGCACAGGGGCGAAAACGGGGACGGCTGAAGCGAACCCATCGCCGCCTCTAACGTCTCACGATCACATTTTAAGGGATTCAGCCGCACACCCCGAAAATGGGGCTGCTGGTAAGCGGCGACAAATTGAGGGTATTCTTCCCCCAGCATGGTTTGCATCCGGCTGAGAAAGGCCTGTGGAAGGGGCATAGCGGTTCCTCCTTACAAAAACTAATATATGTTTTGTCGCTCAGGCCGCGACGGGCCCCTACTTTCTTCCCAGAAGAAAGTAGGCAAAGACTGGCAAGGGGCTTCGCCCCCTTGACCCCCGCAGTTATGTCCGCGACACGCCTAGAGAGCAAAGCTCAACGGCGGTCGAAGGCGGCAATACAAAAATGGGGGGATTTGAAAAATGGAACTGGCTTTTCTACAATAAACTCACCATTTCTAAAACGCCTATTTAGAAGGTGCTCCTGTTGCAAAGTTCCCAAATACTTCTACCATCAATTGAACACCCATTTGAAATCCTTTGCAAAAAACATCAGAATTTTTCGCACAAGCAGCCTGAATCTCTTGTTCTACTAGAGCAATAAAGGTTTCACGCATGGCAGGATCTAATCCTCTCATAAATTCTTCCACTTGCCGTGTAGAGTCAGTCTTTAAAATACAGTTTGCTTTTATATCAGAAAACGTGGCGATATATATTTCTTCAATTAAGGATTTCATAGCTACTCTCCCTTTTATGTTTTGACACTTAGTGAATGTCAATATTACTCTCATCCTACCATATAATAAGCAAAATAACAATCACTAAATGTCAACTGAGAGGGCGTTCCATGTACAAAAATAAAGCTTCCACCGGCAATAATCTTTGCGGAAAACGCATTAAAGCCATCCGCCAAAGCCTGCCGCAGAAAACATCCCAGCGCAAGCTGGCAGAAATGCTGCAAATAGCCGGACTGGATATTGATAAAAACGCGATACAGCGTATTGAGAGTGGACAGCGGTTTGTCACCGATATTGAGCTGAAGGCCATTGCCAAAGTACTCCATGTCGGGTACGAAAAACTGTTGGACGATGAGAGCGACTGCTGAAACTGTAAAAAATTTCCCGCATAATCCCCCTTTGGTCTGCACAAACTACCTTTGCCAACGTAAAGGGGGTGAAAAAATCATGGAAAACAAAAACAGCATGAATCGCATGAACAATATGAGCAACTCCACCCAGAACTGCCACACCCAGGGCTGCAATGTGAACAGCCAGCAGAGCACTTCCCGGAAAAAGGCTTCCAACAAAAAGAGCCAAAGCGCCCAGAATGTGAAGTCCGATTCCCAGAACGTGGCTACCAAAGAGTACAACCAGTATTCCGACTGTAACCATAACCGGTAAAACCTGATCTCCATTCCTTCGTTTTACCATTTCAAAAGCTGACAAGACCGCCCTTTTAGGACAGCCTTGTCAGCTTTCTTTTTCATTCCTCCGGTCCTGCTTTCTTCTTCAGGGATTGAAGAATTTCCCGCAGCGTCTTGTCATCACTGGTGGCAGAACGGAACCCTTCGCCGGTGATCTCTCCTGCCTCGCCTACGATCACAAAGGCGTCCCGGTCGGCGGAATGGATAATATCGTTGATCTTTGTTACTTCATACCGGCGCACAGCGCACAGGAGCATCTCTCCCTCCCGTCCGCTGTATCCTCCCTGAATGGGAATGATCGTTACGCCCCGGTCAATGTCCTCCAAAATCCGTTGACGGATCTCATCGCTCTTTTTGGAGATGATAAAATACAGCTTGCCATTGCCGGAATCTGTGCCATACAGCAGGGTATCGATCACCCGAGTACTCACAAAAATGGCAATAATGGCATACAGGGCGCTTTCCAGCTTTTGATACACCAATGCGGAAGCCGCCACGATGACTAAATCCACCGCCATCATCAGTTTACCCATGGACAAATGGCGGAAATGTTTGCCTAACAACCGGGCGATCATGTCGGTACCGCCGGTGGTGCTGCCCCGCATAAACACCAGTGCAAGACCGATGCCCTCTAACACGCCGCCAAAAATTGCCGCCAAAAATGGATTGCCGTCATAAGCCGGAATCACCAGTCCCATGGTATCAATGGCCACCGAAAAGATAATGATAGCGGCGATGCTCTTTGCCACCAACTTATAGCCGATCTCCACAATAGCCCAGATCACGATAGGGATATTGATAATCATGTTCACCAGGCCGATAGGGGTCTGGAACAGGTAGTTGAGCATGGTACCGATACCGGTAATGCCCCCAGGCGCAATATGATTGGGGGCAGTAAACACATTTACCGCCACTGCATCAATCAAAGCGCCTGCTATAAAAAATAAAGCGTCCAGCGCCAGGGTTTTTCCCCGGCTTTTGGTTTGCAGCATACCGGTCACCTCCAAAACAATGGGAATTTCTGCTTACTTTTCCATACACAGCTGAAACAGCTCCCGAAGCCGCTCCAGCTTCCCATCCAAATACAGGTATCCGAACAGCGCTTCAAAAGCGGTGGCTGCATGATAATCCGCCACCGAAGCATTTTTTGGCACATGGTTCACGTGGGCGTTCCTGCCCCGCTGGTAT
>CALWIS010000026.1 GCA_944380795.1 uncultured Clostridia bacterium
CCCCCCTCGGTACGCAATCGTATCGATCAGCTACTGCAAAATATTATCGCAAGCTACCGCGAATAAAGCGGCAGCTTTTTTATTAGTTTTTCATATTTCAAAAAACTAATTTGTTATTCTTATAATAAAGTCATCATAAATTCGGAGGTCACCCATGAGATATGAACTTGAAAAATACTTTTCAAATCCTTGTGAATCCAGTGGGCTGTTAATCGCAGAAGCACCTACCGGATATGGAAAAACATATGAAACACTCCAGGCAATGTACCGTTATATCGCAAAAGGTGGATCATCCCAGATCCTATTTGTCACCAATCTTCTTAAAAATTTGCCTATAGATGATTTGCGAAATATCTACGAAGAGAATGGCAGAGGCGCTCTGTTTGAAAAAGAGGTATTGGTGCTGGCTTCAGCGGCATCAAGTGTAGAACAGGTTATTTTAACAGAAGAAATACCATCAGAGTTTCAGACGGATGCATACCGGGAACTGTGGTCTGCCTGTAACAAGAAAAAACAATATCAAGAGAAATTCGGCGATGCAGGAAAAGATATAACTAGATATCTTGGAGATCAAATCCGTGAGAAGCTGGAACCTCAATTTCGGCGTGAATTGGAAATACATCTTCAAAAGACATTTCCAGGGGGGCCTGGTCCCCGGCGGGATGCGATCCGAAATCAGGGAAAATACAAATGGATGGCAAAATTCTATCCATCCGTTTTCTGGACGGAATATAAGGTGCTCCTGTTATCTGTAAAGAAACTCATGGCGCGCAATATTCCCCTGGTAGAGCCCAGTTTTGAGTGCCTGTCGGAGAGGATGCTGAAAGGCAAGATTGTGTGTATTGATGAGTTTGATGCTTCACGCGCTGTTATCTTAGATAGCCTAATTGATCAGGCACTTGGTCTGCGAGCAGATTACTTACAATTATTTTTACAGGTTTATCGGGGTGCCACCACCCATCAAATATCACGCGAACTGGAGACGGTCAGAAAAACTTATGAGACTAGACGTACTCTGACATGGGAAAAACTCTTAAAAGAAGCGGAGGACATCTATCAGGAAGGTGCCCTACACTACAGCATGAAAACTGTAGATACGGCAATTGACAAAGGAAGAAACTTCCTATTTCACGATACCTCCTACCATACCGTTTTAGATGGAAACCGCACACACATACGCGCAGTGTGCAACGAAACAGATGCTCAGGTTCAGATTCACTTCGAGGAAAAAGACGAGTACTATGCGCACCAAGATGAGCCACGTATTGTACTTCAAAATCTTTTACGGAGAATCCATGTATTCCTGCTGCGTTTTCAAAGATATGTATACGGATGGGCCGAATCTTATGCCAAGTTGGTTAACGCAGGCAGACAACAGACGGAAGATTTCTACACCATAGTTGCTGCGACGGAAAGCATTTTCCGGCAGTTCTATTTGACATCTGAACAAACATGTCTAATGTCAGAAGAACTTACAGACAGCAAGGGTGGGCGATCCCTACAGGGTGTGATTTCTCCCGATCTGTCCTTCTATGAAACCGGATTTCGCCTTTTTGAATTTATTGACAATGACCATCATCGAGCCCAAACCTATTTGCAGTATCTGCAGATGAGAAATACGCCGGAAAATGTTCTGCTATACCTGTGTTGCCAAGCGAAAGTTGTCGGTCTCTCCGCAACTGCAGCATTACCCACAGTCCTTGGAAATTATGATTTGAAGTATATAAAGGATCAA
The DNA here is from genome assembly GCA_944380795.1 of uncultured Clostridia bacterium. Taxonomy (GTDB): domain Bacteria; phylum Bacillota; class Clostridia; order Oscillospirales; family Acutalibacteraceae; genus Heritagella_A. The sequence continues at coordinate 1,736 of CALWIS010000026.1, forward strand.
CTGAAAGAGCATTACCATGAGCTTTCCGATGAAACAAAGGCTTCTATTCAGGGCGGGCTGGAAACACTGTGGAAACCATACAAAGAGGGCAGAATCCAAGTCAACTTGCAGGTGGTAGACCGTGGCAAAGACCACTTATTGCTCTCGGAACGATTGGAAGATATTTTCTCTCAAAAAGCGTTGGCGCAAAAATATGCACACCGTTTGGCAACTTTGGGTGCTGAAGAATATGTCCAAAAGCGATATTGCAATATATTGACAGCGATGAAAGCGTTCTGGACATACACGGATATTCGTGCGTTTCTCTGCCTAAATCAAGTATTGCCGATACCTGGGAAACGAACTATGGATGAAAATTTGTTGAGGGACGCATTAGAAGACCTGCGGAAAGTACATGCACCGCAAGCTGTTGGAGAAATGGTCACCTTGCGCAGTGGTGATCAATTTGAAGAGAGTAAAGACCGCTTACTTCAAGAGTTACAGAGTGGTGCCAAACGCTTTGTTCTATCCAGCTACCAGACACTTGGGGCGGGACAGAATTTGCAGTATATAATCCAAGATAGCAGTAATCTGGTTACACTGAATGCGGAATATGATGAAAAAGATCCCAGATTTCAGAAAAAAGATTTTGATGCTCTGTATTTAGGGGATGTTACACATACGGTTGTAAACTTAAATGAGGATGGATCTTTGAGCGCACAAGAATTAATGAAGTTTTGCTTTCAGGTAGAGTGTCTCTATGAAAATAATGAAATTTCCTACCGCACACTAAATCGTCTACTCAAAGATGGCATCGGACGTTTTTCGGGGAGACGCCCGCTAAATGCTTCCGCTCAGAGCATCTTACGACAAAGCGACAGTGTTCATGGTCAGATTACGCGAGATGTCATCCAGGCAGTGGGACGTATGGGGCGGACTTTCATAAAGAATCCATCTGTATATCTATTTACTACAGAGAAAACTTTGTATGACTTGGATCTCTCCTGTTTAAGCGGACGTATTTTAAGCCCGGAAATGGAGACTTTGCGGAAAGCACGAACTGATTTGGGCAGTAAAGAAACCAGTATTGATCATGCCCACAATGAAGCGGAACGCAAAGCGACCAGAGGCAATGCATACATTTTGAGGATGTTAAATGTCGATTGGACCGAGGAAACGATGGTTCTTTGGAAAGCCCTGCGTCAAACGGTTCTTCAATATCCCAGAGCCGGACTTGATGTCTTGAATGGCAATCCTATTATACGAACCTACTATATCCCGTTGGCGCAGGATAGACACTGCTATTTCTATGCGCAAAAGGGAGATTTTTCGGAGGTCATCCTTTCCTCTGACCAAGATAAAATGCAGTTTGCCGCAAGTCTTCCAGAGGGATTGTCTCCGTCTACCGTAAGTGAAGAAGAAGCACGTCTCACGCAAATCCTATCATACCCAGGATTAAAAGAACACTTTGTCAATCATGGATGGGCTACGGAGTTTGGAACTGATCCATATATTGTGAGCCCGGTGCTGTTTCAGAATATTTATAAAGGCGCTTTGGGAGAGGTGGCCGGCAAGTTTATTTTAGAGAAAGAACTGGGGCTCAAACTACAGGACATTGAAGATCCAGAAAATTTCGAATCATTTGATTTTGTTGACGGCAATATGTTCTTTGATTTTAAGCATTGGAAATGGAATATGCAGGTAGAGGAAAGTCCAATGCGGGCAAAAGTCCTGAAAAAATTGAATGCGGTAGGCGGCAAAAGCGCATTCATCGTAAACCTATTTTCAGATGGTGTGTCAAGGCCATCATGTAGCAATGACGGGCGTCTTGTTGAAGTGCCAGGAATACTTTTGCCTACTGGCCAAGTTGACCAATCTGCGCTGAATTATATAAGGAGGTTTCTCTTGTGATCCACACCAACCAAATGGAGATTGATTTTGATTTCGAAGCAATTGCAAGGGATTTTTCAATTTTTGAAGCAAGACGAGATCAGGGTAATTATTGGAAAAGTAGGGTTCCAGATGTTGCCCTACAGGAGTGTAGAGCGTTGGCCGTCGTGTATGAATGGGGGCCAAGTTGCTACATCTTATATCATCGCGTTTCTGTTGAACAATACTCACTCAAGCAGGCGCTGGAATGCTGTGAAGATGATGTACGGGTACAGGAAATCTCGGCGCAGGAATTAG
>CALWIS010000027.1 GCA_944380795.1 uncultured Clostridia bacterium
GTTCGGCGGCGTGTACAAGCTGGCTGGCGTAGAGGATGGGGAAGGCCATATTATCCCCAAAATCAAGATCAGCGAGAATGTGGCTAAGATCACCACTCCCTGCTTTAAGGAGATTTGGCGTTTGTTCGACCGGGAGACTGGAAAGGCTATCGCCGACGTTATCACTCTCCATGAGGAGGTCATCGACGACAGCAAACCCTATGTGCTGTTTGACCCGGACCACATCTGGAAGCGGAAAACCGTGGAGAATTTCCGGGCAGTGCGGCTGCGCCAGAAGATTTTTGAAAATGGCAAGTGCATCGCCAAAGAGCGGGAGCTGCCGGAGATTCGGGAGTACTGCAAAGCCCAGGTAGACACCCTTTGGGAGGAAGTCACCCGGTTCGAGAATCCCCACAAGTACTATGTGGACCTTTCTCAGGCTTTGTGGGACGAAAAGAACCGGCTCCTTTCCGAGCATACTTTTTGATTTATATTTTAGTGGGGGCGAGTGTCGTCCCCACTTTTGCTATCAGGAGGAGTTTACATGAATGCAAAAATTGATGTAAGCGGCGTGCAGTTGGAAACAGAGCGTCTGCTTCTGCGTCCTTGGCGAATAGAGGATGCCCCAGACCTGTATGAATACGCCCGGACAGAAGAGGTAGGCCCAATGGCGGGATGGGTACCCCACCGTTCCCTGGAAGAATCCAAAGAGATCGTTGCGATGTTTATACGGGGAAAAAACACCTTTGCATTAGAGCACAAGGAAACCGGGAAGGTGATCGGCTCTATCGGCATCGAGGAGTTGAGTGCCTTGCCTGGAAAAGAATATGAGCCGCTTTTGGGGCGGGAGATGGGGTATGTTCTCTCCAAAGAGTACTGGGGGAGAGGGCTGATGCCGGAGGGTGTCCGCCGGATTATCCACTACTGCTTTGAAGAGCTTTCTCTGGATTTTCTCACCGCTTCCCATTTTAGCTGGAATCAGCAGTCTAGACGGGTGATCGAGAAATGCGGATTTCATTTCTGCTTTTCCTACTCCTGTACCACTAATACCGGCAAAGAGGAAGAAAGCCGGCTGTACGTTTTGAAAAATCCATCCCGTTTTCCCGGATGACCACAAAAAGATCATAAAATCAGTCCCCTGCTGCTTTTGTCCAAGCGGCAGGGGATTTTTTGTGTGAATACAGAAAAAGGGCGCACCCCGAAGGGTACGCCCTGAAAGCTCTGAAATCGAAAGGAATTATTTGGTTCCCTCGTAAACAGCCACAGCGCAGGCAACGGTAGCACCAACCATGGGGTTGTTGCCCATGCCCATCAGGCCCATCATTTCCACGTGTGCGGGCACAGAGGAAGAGCCTGCGAACTGAGCGTCGCCGTGCATACGGCCCATGGAGTCGGTCAGGCCATAGGAAGCCGGGCCAGCAGCCATGTTGTCGGGGTGCAGGGTACGGCCGGTGCCGCCGCCGGAAGCAACGGAGAAGTACTTCTTGCCGTTCTCCAAGGCCCACTTCTTGTAGGTGCCTGCAACCAGGTGCTGGAAGCGGGTGGGGTTGGTGGAGTTACCGGTGATGGATACGTCCACGCCCTCATGCTTCATGATAGCAACGCCTTCCAGAACGTCGTTAGCGCCGTAGCACTTAACAGCAGCGCGCTCGCCGTCGGAGAAAGCCTTGGTCTCCACCACGTTCAGCTCGCCGGTGAAGAAATCGTACTCGGTCTTTACATAGGTAAAGCCGTTGATACGGGAGATGATATAAGCAGCGTCCTTGCCCAGGCCGTTCAGGATGATGCGCAGGGGCTCTTTGCGGGCGCGGTTAGCGGTACGGGCAATGCCGATAGCGCCTTCAGCAGCAGCAAAGGACTCGTGGCCAGCCAGGAATGCAAAGCACTTGGTCTCGTCACGGAGCAGCATAGCGCCCAGGTTGCCGTGGCCCAGACCCACGTTTCTCTGCTCGGCAACGGAGCCGGGCACGCAGAAGGCCTCCAGGCCGATACCGATAGCCTCAGCAGCCTCGGAAGCGGACTTAACGCCCTTCTTGATAGCAACAGCGCAGCCCAGGGTATAAGCCCAGCTTGCGTTCTCAAATGCGATGGGCTGCACGCCCTTTACGATCTTATCAGGATCGAAGCCCTTGCTCAGGCAAAGCTCGCGGGCCTCTTCGAGGCTGGCAATGCCGTACTCGGCGAGACACTTTTCGATCTTGGCAATTCTTCTTTCCTTGCCTTCAAACATGACATCGTTCGCCATTACAGTTTGTCCTCCTTATGATGGTCTCTTTGACTTATTCTTCGCGGGGATCGATATACTTGGCAGCGCCGTCAAAGCGGCCATACTGGCCAATGTTCTTCTTGAAGGCCTCGTCGGGGCTCACGCCGTGACGGATATCCTCCAGCATCTTGCCCAGCTTTACGAACTGGTAGCCGATAACCTCGCCTTCCTCGTCCAGAGCCATCTTCAGGACATAGCCCTCGGCCATTTCCATGTAACGAACGCCCTTAGCGCCGGTGCTGAACATGGTACCTACCTGAGAGCGCAGGCCCTTGCCCAGGTCTTCCAGGCTGGCGCCTACGGGCAGGCCGCCCTCGGAGAAAGCGGTCTGGCTGCGGCCATAAGCCAGCTGCTTGAAGATCTCGCGCATGGCAACGTTGATGGCGTCACATACCAGGTCGGTGTTCAGGCATTCCAGCAGGGTCTTGCCGGGCAGGATCTCAGCAGCCATAGCAGCGGAGTGGGTCATGCCGGAGCAGCCCAGGGTCTCCACCAGAGCTTCTTGCACAATGCCGTCCTTCACGTTGAGGGTCAGCTTGCAGGCGCCCTGCTGGGGAGCACACCAGCCCACACCATGGGACAGGCCGGAGATGTCGGAGATCTGGTAGGATTTTACCCACTTACCTTCCTCCGGGATCGGAGCGGGGCCATGATGGGGGCCCTTTTTGACAGTACACATCTTTTCCACTTCTGCGGAATAATTCATATCGGTACTCCTTTCGGTTTCAGAATGCTTCCGGTGCAGACAGATGCCCACACCAAACATATAGTTATATTATAAGCAGTTTCCCCGGTTTTCGCAAGGGTTCCTGGAAATTTTGTTGCAAACAGAGGAGATTTCCTGAAAAAAGTGGTGGTTTTGAAGAAATAGAGAAAGCGCGGCAGGGGTTCATTAAAATTTACGGCTGCCGGTGGAAAGCCTTTTAATGGTTAAAATCCTGCCGGTTTTTGCGATTTTGTCTTGACTTTTTTTTGAGAGTGTGGTATAGTCATCAACTGTAAAGAAAATCTCTTTACAGAAAACGCAAGGAGGCGCCCCATGGCAAAGGATCTTCACATTTCCTTTTTACTGGATTTTTACGGCGAGATGCTCACCGAAAAACAGCGGGAAATGATCGAGTTTTATTATAATGAAGACCTTTCCCTGGCAGAGATCGCCGATAACCAGGGCATCACCCGCCAAGGTGTGCGGGATTCCATCAAGCGGGCGGAGGTCCAGCTGTTGGAGATGGAGGAGCGTCTGGGACTTGCCAAACGGTTCCACGAAATGCGGGAGGGCCTTTCCCAGATCTGCGACGCGGCCCTGCGCATTCAGGAATATAACGAAAAATACGTCTATTCCCGTGAAGTAGAGCGGGAAGTGCAGAATATCATCGGCACGGCGCAAAGGCTGTGTGAGTGAGAAACCGGTGCTGCCGGAGAGAAAGGGCGATGACAGTTGGCTTTTGAAGGTTTGGCTGAAAAGCTGAGCAACTCATTTAAAAAGCTCCGTTCCAAGGGAAAACTCAGCGAATCGGATGTGCGGGACGCCATGCGCGAGGTGCGTTTGGCACTGCTGGAAGCCGACGTCAACTATAAGGTGGCCAAGGAGTTCACCGCCAAGGTGACAGAACGGGCAGTGGGCGCGGAAGTGATGCAGAGCCTGACCCCGGCTCAGATGGTCATCAAGATCGTCAACGAGGAGCTCACCTCTCTGATGGGCGGCTCCCAGGCCCGGCTGGATATGCCTTCCAAGCCTCCGGCCATTGTGATGCTCTGCGGCTTGCAGGGCGCCGGTAAAACCACCCATGCCGCCAAGCTGGCAAAGCTGTTAAAGAGCCAGGGGCACCGTCCTTTGCTGGTGGCCTGCGATATTTACCGTCCAGCCGCTATCAAGCAGCTGCAGGTAGTAGGCGGGCAGGTGGAGACCCCGGTGTTTGAAATGGGCACCGAGAAGCCTGTGAAGATCGCACAGGCGGCTATCCGCCAGGCAAAAGACTATGGGTATGATTATGTATTGATCGATACCGCCGGCCGCTTACAGATCGACGAGGCTCTCATGGAGGAGCTTCGGGAGATCAAAGCCGCCGTCAACCCCTCCGACATCCTGCTGGTGGTGGACTCCATGACCGGTCAGGAAGCCGTGAATGTGGCCAAGACCTTTGACGACCTGTTGGATATTACCGGCGTCATCCTCACTAAGCTGGACGGCGATACCCGGGGCGGCGCGGCCCTTTCTATCCGTGCTGTGACCGGAAAGCCCATTAAGTTTGCCGGTGTGGGTGAAAAGCTGGGAGATCTGGAAGCATTCCATCCCGACCGCATGGCTTCCCGTATTTTGGGTATGGGCGATGTGCTCTCTCTTATTGAGGACGCCCAGCTGAAGATGGACGAAGCCGCAGCCCAGAAGGCGGCGGAAAAGATGATGAATAACCGCTTCGACCTCAACGATCTGCTGGAGCAGTTCGAGCAGGTGAAGAAGATGGGCCCATTGAAAAACGTCATCGCCAAGCTGCCGGGTATGGATAAGCAGCTCAAGAACATCGACTTGGACGACAGTGACAAGATGATGGAGCGCACCCGGGCCATTATCCTCTCCATGACTTCCAGAGAGCGGGAGAAGCCGGAGATCATCAACCCATCCCGTAAAAAGCGCATTGCCGCTGGCTGCGGCATGAAGGTGGAAGATGTGAATCGCCTGCTGCGCCAGTTTGAGCAGATGCAGAAAATGATGAAGCAGCTGCGCCCCGGCAAGGGCAAAAAGCGGCGGATATTGCCCCCTGGCATGATGCCGCCTATGTAAACCGAATTCACTCGGCGGGGAAACCCTCGGGTACTCCCGCCGATGAAGATATACTATTTTGTAACTTAAAATTTTGGAGGTACAGTACAATGGCAGTTAAGATCAGACTTCGCAGAATGGGCGCCAAGAAGGCTCCTTTTTATCGCATCGTGGTAGCAGATTCCCGTTATCCCCGTGACGGCCGTTTCATCGAGGAGATCGGCTACTACAACCCCATGGAGGAGCCCTCTGTGGTGAAGGTTGACCCCGAGAAGGCCAAGAAGTGGATCGCCAACGGCGCACAGCCCACCGACACTGTGAAGGCTCTGTTCAAGAAGCACGGCGTTCTGTAAGTATTGGAGGATTGAACCATGCAGGAACTGCTGGTATCCATTGCACAGGGGCTGGTGGAAAATCCCGACGCAGTTTCCGTTACCATGGATGAGCCCATGGAGGACGGAACGGTAGTGTATCATCTTCACGTTGCGGAAGAGGATATGGGCCGCGTGATCGGCAAGCAGGGCCGCATTGCCAGAGCAATCCGCGTGGTGATGCGCGCAGCCGCTACCCGGGAAAACAGCAAGGTCGCTGTGGAAATCGGTTAAACCAAACAAGAAGGGCCATGACAGCTTGTCACGGCCCTTTATTTTACAAATTTTTTATGGGATAAGGAGGAACCCCATGCGCAAGGAATTTCTGGAAGCGGGAAAGATCGTGGGCACCCACGGTGTCCGGGGGGAACTGCGGGTGGAGCCCTGGTGCGATTCCGCAGCATTTCTCGCCGGCTTTAAAACCCTGTATTGGGATAACGGCGCTGCGCCGGTAAAGGTGCTGGCGTCCCGGGTGCATAAATCTCTGGTACTGATGAAGCTGGAAGGCGTAGAAAGCGCTACGCAGGGCGACCTGCTCCGGGGAAAAATACTGTATCTGGCACGCAAAGACGCAAAACTGCCGGAAGGACGGTATTTTATCCAGGATCTGATCGGCATGGAGGTGCAGGACGCGGATACCGGCAAGGTATACGGCCATTTGCGGGAGGTGTTCCAGACCGGGGCCAACGATGTGTACCGCATCCAGGGGGAAAACGGGAAGGAATACCTGTTTCCCGCAGTAGAGGAAATGATCGCGGACACTGATCTGGAGGCTGGGGTCATCAAAGTGCGCCCTATCCCCGGCATTTTCGACAGCGAGGAATGAGTGTATGAGAATCGACCTTCTGACCCTTTTCCCCGATATGTGCGAGACGGTGATGGCAGAGAGCATTGTGGGAAGGGCGAGAAAAAAGGGATATTTGCAGGTGTGCTGCCACCAGATCCGGGATTTCGCCTTTGACAAGCACCAGCGGGTGGACGACTGCCCCTTTGGCGGCGGCAAGGGAATGCTGTTGATGACAGAGCCGATTTCCCTGTGTATCGACGACCTGACGGCACATTTGGGAAAAAAGCCGCATATGATTTATATGTCCCCCCAAGGCCGTGTGCTGGACCAGCAGCGGGTAAAGGAACTGGCGCAGATGGAGAACATCGCCATCCTGTGCGGCCATTATGAAGGAGTGGACGAGCGAATTCTGGATACCTATGTGGATGAGCAGATCTCGCTGGGGGATTTTGTCCTCACCGGCGGCGAACTGCCGGCCCTGGCCCTTGCCGACGCTGTGAGCCGGATGATCGACGGCGTGTTGGCGGAGGATGTTTGCTTTGAAGAGGAGAGCCATTATAACGGTCTGCTGGAATATCCCCACTATACCCGTCCTGCCGTATGGCGGGGGCAGGCGGTGCCGGAAGTGCTCCTCAGCGGAAATCACGGCAATATCGCCAAATGGCGCCGGGCCCAGTCTTTGTGGCGCACTTTGAAAAACCGCCCGGATATGCTGGAAAAGGTGGAGTTTCAAAAAGGGGACGGGGAGCTTTTATATCAGATCCGCCGGGAAATGGAAGCGGAAAAAACTTGATTTTTGTTTGCATATTTTTTAACAAGCAGGGGATACCAGTAGAAAGTATCTGGCAGATTGCCGAAAGAAACCCGGTAGCTTTGAAGAAAGTTGTATAAAGCGGTTTCGAGTGCGTTTGTTAGGGGTACGAAAGAGGCGTTTTTTAAGTTCTTTTGCTGGGCTTATATGCCCAAGTTTAGAAAAAACTAGATTATTATACCAAGTTTTGGCCCGACTTTGATAAAGAATTATCAACATTCAGGTCAAGGTGCACAAAGGAAACGGAGTCCGTTTTCGGCCCATTCGGTCACACAGCCGAATTTTCGCGAGGAAGGTTGACGGCATGGCGAATTGTGGTATAATAACCTTAAATTAACAGGATTAACGCGTTTGCTGGAACAACGGAAAAGCATCCGCTTTTCAGTGCGTGTGTCTGTTTTAGATTTTGTCTTATCTTTTTATTACTGCTTAGGAGAGTGAATACCATGTGCGTAAAAGAAGTTATGGTGCAGAATCAGGTTGGCCTTCACGCCCGTCCGGCAACTTTTTTCATTCAGAAGGCTAACGAGTTCAAGTCTTCCATCTGGGTTGAGAAGGAAGAGAGACGCGTAAATGCCAAGAGCCTGTTGGGTGTCCTGTCCCTGGGTATTGTAGGCGGCACCACCATCCGCATCATCGCCGACGGCGCCGACGAGCAGGAAGCCGTTGACAGCTTGGTAGATCTGGTTAAGTCCGGGTTTGCTGAGTAATCCATTTTGGAATCAAAAAACTGCTGCGACAGGCCGGGAAGTGCCGGTGTCCGCAGCAGTTTTTTTGTATTCGGTATTTGGCGTTGAAACATTTTGCATGGAAAGGGAGGGTGGAAATGTTGCATCCGGGAGATGGGGTAGGCTTGTGCGCTTGTTCCAATGGACTAAAAGCAAAGCAGGCAGAAGAAATAGCCGCTTTAAAAGAGGTGTTTTCCACCTATCCGCTGTTTTCGGTAGAAAGTCCCTGCCTGTATGAAAATGGCTCCGTTTTCAGCGGCACGGCAGAGGAGCGGGCGCGGGCCTTGATGGCTATGTATGAGGACGACAGCATCCAGGCTATCTTTGATGTCTCCGGCGGTGACCTAGCCAATGAGGTCATTGATTTGCTGGATTACGAACAGATCTCCCGCCATCCCAAGCCCTTTTGGGGCTATAGCGATCTGACCTGTGTGCTCAATGCCATTTACGCTAAAACCGGCCATGCTGGGTATTTATACCAAATCCGGAGTTTGGTGTGGGAACAGGGGGAAACGCAGCGGAAGAACTTTTTTCGCTCCGTTCTGGAAGGACAGGAGGACTTGTATCACATCCACTGGGAGTTTTTGCAGGGGGATCATATGGAGGGCGTCGTGGTCGGCGGAAATATCCGGTGCCTTTTAAAGCTGGCCGGGACGCCGTACTTCCCCGATTGCAGGGGGAAGCTCCTGTTTTTGGAGAGCCGGAGCGGCGGTCCCGACCGAGTAGCCGCCTGTCTGGCTCAACTCCGGCAGATGGGGGTGTTTTCTCAAATTAGCGGCCTGCTGTTGGGAACCTTTTCCCAGATGGAAAAAACAGCTCAACAGCCTGCGGTGCCGGAACTGGTGCTTGCGGCTGTAAAAAATAATAAGCTCCCCATTGCCGCCACACGGCAGGTGGGGCATGGCGCGGATTCCCAGTGCCTGATGATTGGAAAACCTTATACCATCCATCAATAATGCCGCAGGATTTTCTCCTGCGGCACACGGTAAGGGTCAGGAATCTGCCGTTCCGGCTTGTTTCGCGCGGCGCAGCCTGTCAATTTCATTGTGAATGTGGTCTATTTCACACCCTTCTGTCAGGTTCCATTCGTTTTTCAGAATTTCCAGCTGCTCATCCAAACTGGCGATGGCTTCATCATATTTTCCCTGTATTTCATAAATATGAGCTGCGGTGATTTGTGCGTCCGTGTATTTGGGTGAGGGCTGTAATTCCTGCGCCTTTTGATAATAGCGGATGGCTTCATCATACCGGCAGGCATATGCCATAGCGTCTGCCATGTTGGCAAAGGCCATCCAGTCGCCGCTGTAATCTTCCAACATTTGCAGCCAGGTGGCTTCCGCCTTTTGATGGTCGCCGCTTTGCCAGATGATTTTGCCCCGATAGAAGGGAACCCGGCAGCTGTCATCCAGTTGGCTTAAAGCATCGCAAACGCTTGCGGCCTCCTCCAAACGGTTATCGGCAATCAATTCATCCAGCAGCCACAGGTATCCTCCGCGGTATGTGGGATGGTTCCGCACAAACTGCTGATAATAGGCAATGCGCTTGCTGTGGTTGGCAAAATCCCAATCCGGTATGGTTCCTTCCTGTGCCCGTTGTAGATTGCAGTGGTTTTCCTTTACTTCCGGCGCCAGTTCCAAGGCTTCTTTTGCATAAAATTCCGCTTTTTTTCGCAGTTCATCGGCCTTATGGTTGAATAAACTGCTCAACAGCCGCAGGGCGTCGCTTTTTTGGTCTTTCTCGCTGAGATGCCCCTTTAAAAACATCTCGGTCTGCTTGAATTCTTCCCCAGTTAATTCCTGCTGCATTTCCAGCATATTTTCAATGCGGTCAAATTGCGCCTGTTCCGAAAGATCAAAGAGATCGTCAATGCTGCACCCAAAATAGACCGCAATTTCGGGAAGAAGCTGGATATCCGGCATGGAGATTTCATTCTCCCATTTGCTCACGGTCTGGTAAGAAACATGCATCGCTTTGGCTAAGGTATCCTGTGTAATGCCTTTTTGCAGGCGAAGCTGTTTGATTTTGTTTCCAAGTTCTACTTTCATAATGGCTCCTTTCCTGAGCTGCTCATGGTAAAATAGTTGATTAGAAATCTGGTGGCCGCCTCTTTCTAAAAATATTATAGAGGCTGGCAGACAAAACAGCAATCACGGGAAAAGAGAGTTTTGTCGCAAAAACGGAAAGCCGCTTATTGTTGCCGCGCGGCAGGTTGGATAAAGAAAGGAGAGGGCGCATGGAAAACCCTGTGACCATCGAAAAAAACGAGGTGCACACCCAAGAAGAGCACATCAAGGAGCTTCGGGCCCGCGCCATGCGCCTGCCCCTGCACCCCGGGGTCTACATTATGCACGATAAAACCGGCGAGATTATCTATATCGGCAAGGCCAAAGCCCTGAAAAACCGGGTGAGCCAGTATTTCGGCTCCGATAAGAACCACGAGGAAAAAGTGCGGAAGATGGTCTCCAATGTGGAGTACTTTGAATACATCCTCACCGACAGCGAGTTTGAGGCTCTGGTGCTGGAATGCAACCTCATCAAGCTACACAAGCCCAAATACAACATCCTGCTGAAGGACGACAAGGGGTATCATTATATCCGCATCAGCGGGGGAGACTGGCCCCGGATTTCGGAAGCCAACGTGGTGGCCGATGACGGCGCCACTTATGCCGGGCCGTATGTCAGCGCCTGGGCGGTAAAGGAATCCATCGACGAAGCGCGGAAGATTTTCCGCCTGCCCACCTGCAACCGGAAATTCCCCCAGGATATTGGCAAGGGACGGCCGTGCCTCAATTATTTTATCAAGCAGTGCAGCGCTCCCTGTACGGGAAAAATCTCCCAGAAGGACTATCAGGAAAGCGTGACGGACGCGCTGGACTTCTTGCAGGGCGGCAGCACCCAGGCCATCAAGGTGATGACAGAAAAGATGAACGAGGCCGCGGAAAATCTGGAATTTGAAAAGGCCGCCCGCATCCGGGACCGTCTGGCGGCGGTGAAAAAAATGCGGGAGCGCCAGAAGGTGGTGGCCAGCCCGGTACCGGAGCAGGACGTTATCGCACTGGCGCAGAGCGGCTCAGCAGGCTGCTTTTTCGTGTTTCGGTTTCAGGACGGCAGGCTGTGCGATCAGGAGAGCTTCCTTCCCGGTGATTGCGGAGAAGCCCAAACCGCCCGTATGGAGTTTTTGCAGCAGTACTACGGTATTCGAGATCGCGTCCCGCCTCGCATTACCTTGGATGGCCCCGCGGCAGATATGGAGCTGCTAGGGGAGTGGCTGAGCCAAAAGGCGGGGCGCAAGGTGACCATCACCGTGCCCCAGAAAGGCCAGCAGGCCCAGCTGGTGGAAATGTGCCGAAACAATGCTGCGGAACAGCTGGCGCAATCTACGGGGCGTTTTACCGGCAAAGAGGCTTCGGCTTTGGACGAGCTGGGGCGGCTTTTGGGGCTGGAAACACCGCCGGTGCGCATTGAGGCCTATGATATTTCCAATCTGGCCGGAGGGGAAAACGTGGCGGCCATGGTGGTGTTTGAAAATGGTCATCCGGTGAAGGCAGATTATCGCAAATTCAAGATCAAAACCATCACGGGGCAAGACGACTATGGCTCCATGCGGGAGGTCATTTTCCGCCGGATGAAGGAATACGAAAAGACAAAAGGCACCAACGAGAGCTTCGCCCGCCTGCCGGACTGCATCCTGCTGGACGGCGGCAAGGGCCATGTAGCGGCGGTGAAGCCCCTGTTGGAGGGCATGGGGTATGGTTCCATTCCTCTGTTCGGCATGGTAAAGGACGATAAGCACCGCACCCGGGCCATCACCGGAGATGGCGGGGAGATCGCCATCAATTCCAACCGCTCGGCCTTTACGCTGGTTTCCACCATTCAGGACGAGGTGCATCGGTTTGCCATTGGGTTCCACCGGCAGCAGCGGAAAAAGGCCAATATTTCCACCACCCTCACCTCCATTGAGGGCATTGGGGAGACTCGGGCCCGGTCATTGCTGCGGTATTTCAAAACGATTTCCGCCATCCGAGAGGCGTCGGTGGAGGAGCTGGCCAGCGCGCCGGGTATGAACTACCCGGCAGCACAGAAGGTATACGACCATTTTCGGAAAGAGCAAGAATAAAGAAGTTTATAAAAAAGGAGAGCACATATCGTGCTCCCTAAAATAGTATATCATTTGCTGCGTGGATAAGGCTTTTTCTCATCGGTCAGCCCGGCGAGGTAATCCATACTGGTTTCCAGTGCAAGCGCCAAACGGCGGCACTGCTCAAAGGTATAATACCGCTTTCCGTTTTCCAGTTTGGAATAATCGCTTTGGTCGATTCCAGTGAGCATCTGCATTTTGACTTGTGTATATCCTTTTTCCACCCGCAACTGTTTCAATCGGTTCATGATTATCACCCAACTCTATTATGGCGAAATGACCTATTGATTTTAGGGATAAATTGACCTATTATAGAGTAGAGGTGATGAAAATGGATTTGTATAAAGAGCTACTGATTTCTGTGTTATCGCGTTCAGCAGTTCAAGTTGAGTTTCCTCACATAACGATTAACCCTTCCGAAATTGTGGAAGGTGAATGCTACCAGATTCTTCAAGAAATTAAGGACATACTAGAAAATGAGGCGTTGGAAGATTCTGAATGCTTCTTGCGGATTGAATCCATTATGCAAATTATGGAAAGCAGGGGTATCACCATTGCCAACCGCCATGATTTTGTATAGCTTTTATGGATAGAAAGGAGTCTATCATGTCTCTGACCACCATCATATGGGACTGGAACGGCACCCTGGCCGACGACGTGGGGGTGGCCCTCCAGTCCGTCAACGACATTTTAGCCCGCAGAGGGCGGGAGCCCATTACCCTTTCCGACTACTATTCCTATATCGACACCCCTATCCGGCGGTTTTACGAGCACCTGTTTTCCCCTTTGGACGACCCACTCTTTGACCGGATTCTGGTGGAGTTCAACCAGGGCTACCGCCTGCACATGAAGGATACCGGCCTGATGGCAGGGGGCCGGGAGACTTTGGAACGGTTCCGCAAAGCCGGGCTGCGGCAGGCGATTATTTCTTCCAGCCATGTGGGGGAACTGCTGCATTTTTGCCGTCTGTTCGGCGTAGAGGGGTATTTTGAGCGCATTTTGGGCGCGGAAGATTTTCAGGCTGCCGGTAAAGTGGAAATGGCTTGCCATTTTTTGCGGGAGCAGGGTATCCCTGGGGAAGAGTGAGCGGTCATCGGGGATACCCTCCACGACCGGGAAATGGCCCAGGCCATCGGGTGCCCGGTGTGCCTGTTAGATCGGGGACACCAGGGGCGCAGAGAATTGGAAGAATCGGGAGAGCCGGTGTTCCAAGAACTGGAAAAAGTGGCGGATTTCCTGCTTTCGCCCAATTTCTGCAAAAAATATCAAAAAAACAGTTGACAGAATCAAAGTGAGATGGTATAATCTTAAAGCGGTCTTCAAAAGGCCGCAAAAATATGCGAGAGTGGCGGAATTGGCAGACGCGCTAGATTCAGGTTCTAGTGAGCACTACGCTCATAGGGGTTCAAGTCCCCTCCCTCGCACCAGTCGAGTGCCTCGACGCGCAAGTCGCGTTCGAGGCCTTTTTTGTTTTTTATGGTTTAGTGCTCGCGTTTATGGCGGGTGCCTATTTTGTAACTTATCTGTTGAGAGCCTCGACGCGAAACCGCGTTCGGGGCCTTTTTTGTTTTGCGTATGGAGTGAGGGAGTTGGGATTTTTACATTTTTCATTTAAAATTAGAGAAAATCAAAAAACACATTGACAATCATCTATATGAGTGTTATACTCACATAGACAAATATCTATGTGAGGTGAGCGAGATGCAGGAAATGGACGTTGCTTTGATCTGCAAAGCCTTGGGGGATTCCAACCGGCTGAAGATTGTAAAAATGCTGTCGGACGGAGAAAAATGCGGCTGTAAGCTGCTGGAGGCCTTCCAAATCACCCAGCCCACCCTTTCCCACCATATGAAGATTTTGTGCGAGTGTGGGCTGGTGGACGTGCGAAAAGAAGGAAAGTGGTCCCACTACTCTCTGAATTGCGAAACCCTGTCTCAGTTTAAAGATTTTATCTCCTCTTTGCATTGCTGCCAGGGAGGTGAATGCAGTTGCAGGTAGTATGGACTTTTATCCAAGATCAGATTTTGGGAATGAAATGGCTCAATGAATGGATTGGAAGCATGTTGTCCGCCTTTGGGCTGGATATCGACAGCGCTATTGGGGGCAGCGTCCAGTTCTTTCTGTATGATGTAATCAAGATTACGATTCTACTTTGCTTCTTGATTTTCTTCATCAGCTATATTCAAAGCTATTTCCCGCCGGAGCGCAGCAAAAAAATACTGGGGCGGTTCCATGGCATCGGTGCGAACTTCATCGCGGCTCTGTTGGGAACGGTGACGCCCTTTTGCTCCTGCTCCTCTATCCCGCTGTTTATCGGGTTTACCAGTGCGGGCCTGCCGCTGGGGGTCACGTTCTCCTTTTTGATTTCCTCTCCCATGGTGGATTTGGGAAGCCTGCTTTTGTTAGCCAGCATTTTTGGCTGGAAGATCGCGGCAGCTTATGTGGTAGTTGCTTGGTCATCGCGGTAGCTGGCGGCACCCTCATCGAAAAGCTGCATATGGAACAATATGTAGAGGAGTTTATCCGCAGCGCCAGCGGTGTGGACATTGATTCCCCAACGCTTTCCCAGAAAGAGCGGCTCCAATATGCCAAAGACCAGATGCTGTCCACTTTTAAAAAGGTGTTCCCCTATATTTTGGTGGGGGTGGGCATCGGAGCAATCATCCACAACTGGATTCCCCAATCGTGGGTGGAGATGATTCTGGGCACAGAAAACCCCTTGGGCGTAGTGTTGGCCGTATTGGTGGGCGTCCCCATGTATGCCGATATTTTCGGCACCATTCCGGTGGCGGAGGCGCTGCTGGCCAAGGGGGCGCAGCTGGGCACAGTGCTTTCCTTTATGATGGCGGTCACCACGCTTTCCCTGCCGTCTATGATTATGCTGAAAAAGGCGGTAAAGCCCAAGTTGCTGGGAGTATTTATCGCTATCTGCACCGTGGGGATTATTTTGGTAGGATACCTGTTTAATGCGTTTTCTTATTTATTTATCTAATCAGGAGGAATGAAACATGGGTTTGTTTGGCAGAAAAAAAGAAGAAACTAAGTGCTGCTGCGGAAATTGCAGCGCAGAAAGCCTTCGCGCAGCAGAAAAAGCGAAAAGCGGCGGCGCTAGGGTGAAGGTGCTGGGCTCCGGCTGTGCAAAGTGTCAGGAGCTGGAAGCCAACACCGTGGCGGCACTGCGTGAGCTGGGAATGGATACCCAGGTGGACCATGTGCGGGATTTTGCACAGATCGCAGCCTATGGCGTGATGAGCACCCCGGCTTTGGTGGTGGATGGAAAGGTAGTTGCATTTGGCAAAGTGCTAAAAACCGAGGAGATCGTGGCGATTTTACAAAAGGGGGAAGAGAGCAATGCCTTGTAAAAATGTAAAAGAGTGTATTTGCCCCAAGGAAAGCTGCCCCAACCACGGCAAATGCTGTGATTGCGTGATAAAGCACCGCACCACAGACAGCCTGCCTTATTGTTTGTTTCCCGACAATGGCGGCGATAAATCCAACCGGAACCACTATGAAGTGTTGAAGAAACGGTTTGAAAAGCAGGGGTAACAGTGTTTGTCCCCGAAAATTGATGTAAAAGTTCACAGCCCCCGGATATGGACTTTTCGTATTCGGGGATATTTTTTGAAAAAAAAAGGGAAAAAGCCCTTTGAATAGGACAGGATGAGGGGAATCCCCGGAAGTATGGATTTCTTTTTGTTTTTTTGGTATAATCATTTCATATTCTGTCCGAATTGTGATTTTCGGGACGCCGGTTTACGGCGTCATTTAAAGGAGGAACCCTCATGCCTACTGTAACCTTGCTCGCCTGTACCCCCAATCCGGAAAAGACGGTGGCGTCTTCTGCCAAGCTGTGCTATTCCCCTGCTTCCATCGGTACCCTCATGGAAGGGCTCACCGAGGAAAAAACCGCGTCCTTTGTGGAGATGCTGGCGGAGATCGGCCACGAAAGCCCCATTGAGCACGCGGTATTCACCTTTGGAGTCGAAGGGGTATCCCGTTCCTTTTTGGCTCAGATTACCCGGCACCGCATTGCTTCCTACAGCGTGCAGAGCCAGCGGTATGTGAAGGAGGCCGCTTTTGAGTATGTGGTGCCTCCGGAGATCGAGAAGATTCCTGAGGCAAAAGAGGAATTCCTCCGGGCCATGGAGGAGGATCAGGCCCACTATGAATCCCTGACGGAAAAACTGAAAGCGGTGCATAAGGCCCGGCTGCTGGCCGAAGGAAAGCCGGAAAAAACCGCCGACCGTCAGGCGGAAAAGCAGGCCATTGAGGATGCTCGGTTCGTGCTGCCCAATGCCTGCGCCACCAAGATGATCGCCACCTTTAACGCCCGTTCCCTCCTGAACTTTTTCTCCCATCGCTGCTGCAACCGCGCTCAGTGGGAGATTCGGGAGGTGGCGGAGCAAATGCTGGCGTTGGTAAAAGAGCAGGCCCCCCATCTGTTTGCCTATGCCGGCCCGCCCTGCCTCAGTGGGCCCTGCCCCGAAGGAAAGATGTCCTGCGGAAAAATGCGGGAGGTGCGGAAAAAATACGGGGTATCGGAGGAAGGAAAATGAGCCTGATCGTCATAGAAGGGCTGGACGGAAGCGGCAAGGGGACCCAGACCCAGCGGCTGTATGAGCGCTTGCAGCAGCAGGGGCAGGTGCGCCGGATTTCTTTCCCGGATTATGAATCGCCCTCCTCTTCTCTGGTAAAAATGTATCTAAACGGGGAGTTTGGGGACAAGCCCGAGGACGTGAACGCCTATGCGGCTTCTGCCTTTTATGCCGTGGACCGGTACGCCTCCTTCCGCAAAAAGTGGCGGGAGGATTACCTGCGAGGCGTGCTGCTGCTGGCAG
Organism: uncultured Clostridia bacterium; assembly: GCA_944380795.1. Taxonomy (GTDB): domain Bacteria; phylum Bacillota; class Clostridia; order Oscillospirales; family Acutalibacteraceae; genus Heritagella_A. The sequence continues at coordinate 16,680 of CALWIS010000027.1, forward strand.
ACCGGTACACCACCTCCAACATCGTCTATCAGCTCACCAAGCTCCCGGAGGAGGAGTGGGAGAGCTATATTCGCTGGACGGAGGATTTTGAGTATGGCAAGCTGGAACTGCCTCGACCGGATCTGGTGCTGTATTTGGATATGCCGCCGGAGGTATCCCAAAAGCTGCTCTCTGGGCGGTATCATGGGGATGAATCCAAAAAGGACATCCATGAGCGGAACCGGCAGTTTTTGGAGCACTGCCGGAAAAGCGCCCTGTATGCCGCTGAGCTGCTGGGCTGGAAGGTGATTTCCTGCGCCCAAAACGGGGAACCCCGAACCATAGAGAAAATTGAAAGCGATATTGATGGATTGGTAACGGAGGCTATGGCATGCTGGAATTCCACACCCCAAAAATAGAGGACCGGGAATGGGTACAGCCGATTTTGTCGGCATCGGGAGGCATGGGCAGCCAGAGCGCCTTTGGCACCCTGTTTATCTGGAGCGGGCCGTATCAGATTCGTATTGCCCGGCAGGAAGAGTTTGTGCTCATCCGCTATGGCCGCGATCTGCATTCCTACGGCTTTCCCAAAGGCAAAGGGGACCTTCCCGGCGTTTTGGAGCTTTTGCGCCGGCAGGCCCAGGAAGAAGGGGAACCCCTGCGTTTTTGGGGGCTGAACCTTAAAGAGAAAGAGTGGCTGGAAAGCCGGTATCCGGGACAGTTCGCTTTTTCCTCTACGCAGGATGACAGCGATTATGTCTATGAATCTCAGGCGCTGGCGGCGCTTTCGGGGAGAAAATACCACGGCAAGAGGAACCACATTGCCAAATTCCGCAAGCAGTATGATGCTGCCTATGAGCCGGTAACGGCAGAAAACCTGAAAGACTGCGAAGCCGTGGCCCGGGAATGGTGCTTGGCACACGGATGCGGCGGCGGGCTACAGGACGAAAACTGCGCCATTGTAAAGACCCTGGAGAATTTTGAGGCCCTGGGCTTCCAGGGCGGATTGATCCGCGTGGAGGGAAAACCCGTGGCCTTTACCGCCGGGGAAGAAGTGAATTCGGAGGTGTTCGATATTCACTTTGAAAAGGCGCTGGATGGTTACGACGGCCTGTATACCGTCATCAATCAGGAATTTGTTTCTCACGTCCTCACCGGCTACCGTTGGGTGAATCGGGAGGAAGATATGGGGATTCCTGGCCTGCGCAAAGCCAAGGAATCCTATTATCCCGCCTTTTTGCTGGAAAAGTATTCCGCGGTGGCGTTATGATGGGGGCGAGTACTGAGAACCTGCGGATCACTTGGGGCCGCTGGGGAATGGAAAAGCAGTTAGCCGCCCTGTGGCGGGAGGCTTTTGGAGACGGAGAGCGGGAGACTGACCTGTTTTTTCGGAACCGGTGGCGTCCGCAGGATACCTTGGTGATGGAGGAAAACGGGCGGGTGGTTTCCGCTTTATATCTGCTTCCCTGCCGAATGGAGACTGCCGCGGGGAAGGTACAGGCCCATTATATTTACGGGGCCGCCACTTTGCAGGCCTTTCGCGGCAGGGGCTGTATGGGAGCCTTGGTGGAGGCGGCAGGTCGGGCAGGTCAGGCCCGGGGCGACTATGCCTCGGTGCTGCTTCCGGGAGAAGAGAGTTTGTATGAGTTTTACCGCCGTTTTGGTTACCGCACGGTGTTTGGCGTGGAAGAGCTTACCCTTTCCCGAGAGGAGATTTTGGCCCACTGCCCCCAACCAATAAGCTCTCGTATTTTCACCGGGCTGGAATGCGCAGCGGTGCGGGACCAGTGTTTGCAAGGACGGAAAGGGGCGGTGCTTTGGGATGCCCCGGCCATTCAATATGCCTTATGGGTCCACCATATGGCAAAAGGGAGTTCGGTTTTTGTCCCTGGCGGATACTGCCTGTTTACCCATGATGGAGTGGTGCAGGAGTGGATGGGGCGGGTTCCTGGTGCGTGGCAGGCTTTGGCAGAGGCTTTGCAGCAGACAGGCAGAGACGCCCTACAGGTACGCCTGCCGGTGGGGAGTCCTTTGCTGCCCCAAAGAGGAAAAGTGCGTCCTTGGGGGATGATGCGCCCCTTGCAGTCTTCGATTTTGGCGGGATTTCCGGCAAATGGAAGCCCTTATTTAGGCCTCACTATGGAATAATTCAGGAAAACTTTAACATTTCCCCTACAAGAACCCGTATACAAATGCTAGGATATGCGGTATAATAAAGAATAATGTTTTGTCGAAATGGATCTTCTTGACAATAGGAAGGAATGGTACAGAATGATCTATCTGTTTTTGGCCAATGGGTTTGAAGAGATCGAGGCACTGGCAACGCTGGATGTGCTTCGCCGTGCGGAACTGGATGTAAAAACTGTGGGAGTGGGCTCTACGTCTATCACCGGTTCTCACCACATCACCGTTACTGCCGACATGGAGCAGTCCCAGGTGCTCACGGATAACATGGAAATGGTGATTCTGCCCGGTGGTATGCCCGGCACCTTGAATCTGGAAAATTCTCCCATTGTTGCAGCCAGTGTGCGGTATTGTTTTGAGCATGATCTGCCGGTTGCCGCTATTTGCGCCGCTCCTTCGGTGCTGGGGCATATGGGCCTGTTAAAGGGACGCAAGGCGCTTTGCTTCCCTGGCTTTGAACAGGAGCTGGAAGGCGCGGAACTGGCAGAAGGTTTTGTGTGCCGGGATGGCCATCTGATTACCGGAAAAGGCGCAGGTGCTGCGGTGGACTTTGCCTTGGAGATCGTAAAGATGCTGCAAGGGGAGGATGCGGCCCAGCGGTTAAGGATGACGATGCAATGTCCGTAAAAAATATTAAAGAGCTCAAGATCCGGCTGCGGGCCAAATACCGTGAAATACGGGAAACCATGGACCCAATGGAAAAGAACCGGATGGATGAGGACATCGCCGGCCGGATATGGGCCATGCGGGAATACCGACAGGCACAGACTTTTTTTACCTATGTGAGCAA
>CALWIS010000028.1 GCA_944380795.1 uncultured Clostridia bacterium
CAACGCAGACCACGCTGAGATCATCCACGCACAGCGCAAGCGCCTGGGCACCAAGCGCGGCTTTATCGCGGTAAAATCCAACTGCTCCTTGCAGAGCTATGTGCCCGCCATCCATCCCCTGATGGATCTGGGCGTAACCAAGGTGTTGGCTTGCACCTATCAGGCTATTTCCGGCGCAGGCAAAACTTTTGCCACCTTCCCGGACATCGTGGACAACGTGATCCCCTTTATCGGCGGCGAGGAAGAAAAGTCCGAGCAGGAACCCATGAAGATTTGGGGCCACATCGAGGGCGACCAGATCGTCAACGCTTCTTCCCCCTCCATTACTGCCCAGTGCCTGCGTGTGCCGGTATCTGACGGCCACACCGCCGCGGTGTTCGCTTCCTTTGAGAAGAAGATTCCCATGGAGGAAATCATCCGCCGCTGGGAAAGCTACAAGGGCCCGGCTCAGGAGCTGAACCTGCCCAGCGCTCCCAAGCAGTTCCTCCACTATTTCACCGAGGAAAACCGTCCCCAGGCCAAGCTGGACCGCAACTTGGAGAACGGTATGGCGGTTTCCATTGGCCGCCTGCGCCCCGACACCCAGTATGACATCAAGTTTGTCTGCCTTTCCCACAATACCCTGCGCGGCGCAGCAGGCGGCGCTGTTCTGATGGCAGAGCTGCTGTGCGCCAAGGGATACCTGGACTGATTATTACTCTCTGGAGGCTAACCACATGAAAAAGACCATTTTTACCGGCTCCGGCGTTGCCATTGTCACCCCCATGTATGAGGACGGCAAGGTAAACTACGACGAACTGGCACGGCTTATTGAATTTCAGATTGAACAGGGCACCGACGCTATTATTTCCTGCGGCACCACCGGGGAATCCGCCACCCTGGACCATGATGAGCACTGCAAGGTGCTGGACTTCACCATCCAACACGTAAATCATCGGGTGCCGGTAATTGCCGGCACCGGCAGCAACGACACCATGTATGCTGTCCAGCTGGCCCAATCTGCGGAAGAAAGCGGTGCAGACGGCCTCTTGATGGTGACCCCCTATTACAACAAGACCTCCCAGAGCGGGCTGGTGCGCCACTTTACCTATGTGGCCGACCGGGTAAACACCCCCATTATCCTGTATAATGTGCCCTCCCGCACCGGCTGCAATATCCAGCCGGAAACCTACTTGGAGCTTTCCAAGCACCCCAACATTGTGGCCACCAAGGAGGCCAACGGCAATGTGGCTTCCACCATTCAGACCATGTCCCTGTGCGGCGACGAGCTGGCGGTCTATTCCGGCGAGGATGACCTGACCCTGCCGTTGATGGCTATGGGCGGCAAGGGCGTCATTTCTGTTTTTGCCAACGTGATGCCCAAAACCATGCACGAGTTGTGCGCAGCGGTTTTAAAGGGCGATTTGGAGGCAGCCCGGAAAATCCAGTATGCCCACACCGAGCTGATGAAGGCTCTGTTTATGGACGTGAATCCCATTCCCGTAAAGGAAGCGTTAAACATGATGGGCTATGCCTGCGGTCCCTGCCGGATGCCCCTGGCTCCCTTGAGCGACGCGGCGCATGAGAAGCTGGCGACTATTATGAAAAAATATGGGCTGGTAAAATAAGGGGTCATTGGGGAAACGTAAAAAGATTCGATACAGGGCTCGCGTTGCCTTTGGCAACTCTTGCTCTGGGAGGTAACAGCAGCCTTTCCTTTTAGGGCTTTGCGTTTGTTTGGGGTTCCGCATTCTGCGGAATGCGGCCATGGGGCTTCTCGCCCCCTGGACCCCTCGGCGGAGACGCCTCCGCAGGCGATTGACATTTCAATCCGCCTGTTATCGTTTTGCTTTTTCCTGTTCTGGAATTTGAAAGGAGGCACACCGGCGGCAGCCCGCCGCCGGTTTTGCATATGACAAAAATATTGCTCAGCGGATGCGGCGGCCACATGGGCCGCGTGATTGCATCCCTCGTTGAAAATCGTGACGATTGTGAAATCAGCGCCGGTATCGATCTGCGCCCGGCAGGAAACGAGAATTTTCCCGTTTTTGCTTCCCCGGCGGAGGTAACGGCTCCCGCGGATGTGGTGATCGACTTTTCCCACCCCTCTGTCCTCTCTCCCCTGCTGGCTTATGCCAAGGAGAAGAAGCTCCCAGTGGTCCTGTGCACCACCGGCTATGCCCCGGAGCAGGTGGAAGAACTGAAAGAAGCCGCCAAGGAGATTCCGGTTTTCTATTCCCGGAATATGTCCATCGGCATCAACCTGCTCATTGAACTGGCCAAAAAGGCCACGGCGGTTTTGGGACGGGATTTTGATATCGAAATCGTGGAAGAACACCACAACCAGAAGATCGACGCCCCCAGCGGTACGGCCCTGATGATTGCCGACGCTATTGCCGAGACCCGGGAGGGCAGCACTCAGTATATGTATGACCGCCACTCCCAGCGGAAAAAGCGCAATTCCGACGAGATCGGTATCCACTCCATTCGGGGCGGCACCATTGTGGGCGAGCATGAGGTGATCTTCGCCGGGCAACATGAGGTGATTCGACTGTCCCATTCTGCCCAGTCCAAAGAGGTTTTTGCCGCTGGTGCAGTAAACGCCGCTTTATATCTGCCGGGAAAGCCTGCTGGTCTGTATGATATGTCCCATCTGGTATGACCTAGGCCGCGTAACGCGATATTACTCAATTAAAGGAGGAGCTGTCTATGAGCGCAACCATCACCACTCTCAGCGATATTACCCTGATTACATTGGAAGGATGCCCAGCAGACATCAGTTATCTGGCTTCCTCCCTGGACGCTATTGCCAATCTGGACATCAACATCGACATGATCTCCATGGCTCCGGCCAGAGGAGATTTAACGTCCTTTTCCCTCACCTTCTCCGATGACGACCTGGGAAAGGTGTTGGCTTTTACCAAAAAGCTGCGGGAGTCTACCAGCATCCAGCCCATTGTCAGCAGCGGCAACTATAAAATCTCGGTGTATGACCCCTGCATGAAGAACACCCCCGGCATTGCCGCCGCCGTGTTTGCTGCAGTGGCCAAAGCCAACGCCGATATCCGCCTGATTTCTACTTCTGATGTGGAGATTTCCATTCTAGTGACGGCAGCGGATTATGATTCCGCCCTCAGTGAGCTGGAAGCAGCGCTGCAATAATTTCTATTGCAAAAAGACAGGTGTCCTCGCCGGTGCACCTGTCTTTTTTCTTTTCTGCATATACAAAAATCCCCTTCCCGGTTACGGAAAGGGGATTTTCATCTGTAATTAGAGAAAGATTATTCCTCTCTCATCTTGGCGAAGCACTCGCTGCAGTACACAGGACGGTCCTCGCGGGGCTTAAAGGGCACTCTGGCTTCCTTGCCGCAGGAAGCGCAAACAGCAGTGAACATCTCACGTTCCGGCTTAGCGGCGTTCTTACGGGCGTCGCGGCATGCCTTGCATCTCTGGGGCTCGTTTACAAAGCCCTTGGAAGCATAGAATTCCTGCTCGCCAGCGGTGAACACGAATTCAGCGCCGCATTCTTTACAGATCAGAGTCTTGTCTTCGTACATTGTGATATACCTCACTTTGGATAATAGATATTTGCCCGTAGACGGATTCGCACCGCCGCCTTTGATAATCAACGCTCTACTTAAGCTACCGGGGCATATAGATCAACTAAAACGCAGCGCTCAATTTTCGTCTGGCCCGCTGCAACGCGTTTTCCACCGCTTTTATGGAAATTCCCAGCTTTTCGGAAATTTCCTCGTAGGAAAACCCCGACACATAACACACCAAGGCCTGCCGCTCCATTTCAGTCAATGCTTCCTGGATGATATTCAGGAGGAGGTCCAGGCTTTCCCGATGGATCAGCAGAGCTTCCGGATCTTCGGAAGGACCGGAAACAGGTTCCGCATATACGTTCCCGATCTCCTCTGCGTCAAGAGAAACTGCACCGCGCAGAGGCTCGTTTTTCCTGGCAAGAGCTTTTCTTCCCGCCGAAATAATGCGGTTGGAAATACAGGCTCCTGCATAGGTTGAAAAAGCCGCCCTACCCTCTTGATAAGTTCCCGCTGCAAAAAACAGGCCGATGAGTCCCTCTTGGGAAAGATCTTCTGTTTCCAGCAAGCTGGAACGGTATGGAACCGCTGTATGATGAATCAATGGAAGATACCGGGACGCCAGCTCTGCAAACGCTTCGCCTTCTCCTTTTTGTATCTGTAAAACCAGTTCCTCATCGGAAAAGCGCTTCCATTTCAAACTCAATAACACCTCAACAACAACGATTTGCTCCGCTGTTTCCTCCATCATAACCGATTTAGGCAAAAATGTCAACAAAAATTCAAAAATTGGCCACATTTTATTGCTCATATGCTCTTTTTTTATCATTCCTACTACAAAGATATTCCTTTTGACGGTTTTTAATTCCTCCCTAGCATTATTTTCTCTTTTGGGTTGGATATAATGGAATCAATCTGTAAACTGGATTTTAGAAAAGAGGCGTCGCTATGATCTCCCGTCTGTTCAGTATGGGGCTGTATGGGTTGGAGGCTTTTACCGTGGAGGTAGAGGCCGACATTTCCAAAGGGTTGCCCTGTTTTGATATTGTTGGCCTGCCGGATACCGCCGTGAAGGAATCCCGGGAACGGGTGCGTGCCGCCATGAAAAACTGCGGCTATGAATACCCGGTGAGCCGCATTACCATGAACCTTGCCCCCGCCGACAAGAAAAAGGAAGGGCCCATCTACGACCTGCCCCTGCTCATTGCCCTGCTGCAAGCCACAGGGCAGCTTTCCGCCTCGCTGGAGGACTGTGTCTTTATTGGGGAGCTTTCCCTTTCTGGGGAGATTCGGCCGGTGCGGGGCGTGCTTCCCATGGCCATCGCCGCCCGGGAGGCAGGGTTCCGGCGCTTTTTTGTCCCTGCTGCCAACGCCCGGGAGGGCGCTGTGGTGGAGGGGCTGGAGGTCTACCC
>CALWIS010000029.1 GCA_944380795.1 uncultured Clostridia bacterium
ATAGACGCTCTGTGTCCGCTCTTTTTCCGGCAGGTCATGCTCAGCTACCGATTTACCCAGCAGGAAGTTGACGCCGCCGCTGATCATCTGGGCCTTTTCCAGATCATCCCCGGATAGGAATGTGGCGTAGTCAAAGCCATGGAACAAATCCCGGCAAACTTCCAGCTTCTCCAAAAACTTGGGATAGGCCGCTTTGCTCACATCGGGCTCGCCGTAGTTCTTTTTATCCCGCACGGTGTAATCGTTCATAGCCTGTTTCAGGGCGGCGGCAATGCCCACATAGTCCACTACCAGGCCGCCTTCCTTATCCCGGAACACCCGGTTCACTCGGGCGATGGCCTGCATCAGGTTGTGGCCGGACATGGGCTTGTACACATACATGGTGGCCAGGGACGGCACATCAAACCCGGTGAGCCACATATCCACCACGATGGCAATTTTCATGGAGGAATCGTTATCCTTGAATTTTCGGGCCAAATCTTCCTTGTGTGCCTTGTTGCCGATGATCTCCCGCCACTCCTCCGGGTCGTTGTTGCCCTGGGTCATGACCACACCCACTTTTTCTGTCCAGTCCGGGCGCAGCTGGAGGATTCGCTTGTAAATCTTCATAGCGATGGGGCGGGAGTAGGCCACAATCATAGCCTTGCCGGTGAGCAGATTGGCTCGGTAGTTCTCGTAGCGGTCCAGGATGTCATCCACCAGGGAGGCAATGGTCTGGTCATTCCCCAAGATGGCCTCCATCTGGCCCAGTTCCTTTTTGCTCTTTTCGATCACATAGGGAGCGGCATTTTGGGCCATCAGGTCATACTCTGCGTCAATGAGCCGCAGGGTGTTTTCGTCCAGCTTCAGGTGGATAACCCGGCTCTCATAGTAAACCGGGCGAGTGGCGCCATCCTCCACCGCCTGGGTCATATCGTAAATGTCGATATAGTCGCCAAATACCTCACGGGTGCTGCGGTCCTTGGAAGAGATGGGGGTGCCGGTAAACCCGATGTATGTAGCGTTGGGCAAGCTGTCCCGGATGATGCGGGCTGTGCCGATGGAAGTCTTGACCTCCAGTTCGCCCTTTTCATTTTGCTTGGTGACCACCTTTTCGGTGAGGCCGTACTGACCACGGTGAGCCTCGTCTGCCATGACCACGATATTCCGGCGTTCCGACAGAGGCTCGCCGGTCTCCTCAAACTTCTGCATGGTGGTAAAGATGATCCCGTTGGCCTGACGGCCCGCCAGCAGCTCCTGCAGGTTCTGCCGGCTCTCGGCCTGCTGGGGCGTTTGGCGCAGGAAATCCTTGCACCGGGAGAACTGCCCATAGAGCTGATTGTCCAGATCGTTTCGGTCGGTAATCACCACAATAGTGGGACTCTCCAGGGCCTTTTGCAAGTAGTGGGCATAGAACACCATGGACAACGACTTACCGCTGCCCTGGGTGTGCCAGAACACGCCGCCCTTGCCGTCGGTGACGGTGGCGTGCTTGGTGGATTCGATAGCTTTCTTTACAGCGAAATACTGGTGGTAGCCCGCCAGAATCTTAAAGGTGTTGGCCCCGTCCACATTGAAACAGATGAAGTTCTGTAAAATGTCCAAGAACCGCTCTGTCTCAAAAATGCCCTCAAAGAAGGAGTCAAACTGGGCGTACTGGGTATCTTCATAGCTACCGTCCTTGGTTTTCCACGCCATGAAGCGGTCCTCACCGGAGGTGATGGTGCCTGCTTTAGAGGTTGTCAGGTCACTCATGACACAGATCTGGTTGTAGATGAACAGGGATGGAATCTCATGCATGTAGTTGCGCAACTGCCGGTAAGCGGCGGAGGCGTCGGTCTCTTCCCGGGAAGGGGACTTCAGCTCCACCACCACCAGAGGCAGACCGTTGAGAAACAGCACCACATCGGCCCGTTTCTCGCTGTTCTCAATCACCGTCCACTGGTTGATGGCAGTAAAGCGATTGTTCTCCGGGTGTTGGTAGTCCACCAGATACACCAGGCCGGAGCGCTCCTCACCCTTCACCACGAACTTCACGGGCACGCCGTTTTGCAGATAGTCGGTAAAGACCATGTTTTTCTGCAGGAGGGAGCCGGACTCGAAGGTTTTCAGCTTGTACACCGCATCGTCCAGCGCCGCCTGGGGCAAATTGGGGTTGATCGTTTGCAAGGCGGGCAGCAGCTCGTCCTCGTACAGAGGAGAGTGGTAGTCCCGCTCAATCTCCGGGCCGTAGGCGTAGGAGTAGCCAAGGGTTTGGGTGAACAGCTGTAATATGGCGTTTTCATAGTTGGATTCGGTGAAGGGCATGGTGGTCACCTCTAAACAATATCTTCTACTTGCACCATTAAATTGGCTTTTATCATTTCCCAAGGGCATTTTCGATTTTTATAGCCGTAGAAAGATTTTGCAATTTTTTCTAATTCCAGTGCCTGACCTGTTACATACTCATGGAGTTTGGCAGTCCTGATGTTAATTAGATTCTTCAGTTCAGCGATATATTCAAACTCTGTAGGACTTGGTTGTATCCCGCGCATCTGTGCATTTTGTAACTCTAAACTTTTTATTGTGAACTCCATAGTTTGTGTTTGGAGGTTTACTGAAATATTTTTGATATTATATAGCACCTGTTGAAATTCAATGAGCTCTGAATAAATTCGAGCTAACTTTCCTCGTTTCCAAATGGGAGAAAAGAGTCCAAGATCCATTTTTTCCGAAAAACCAACGCTGAGTTCAGATAATCCTGAAATATTTTTAAACGGCAAGGGCTCCATGCTGGCTGCCTTATGTATTTGAGGCAATATGTTCCCTATGATCTTAGAAAGAACCATCATATTGATATAAAGGCTCTTAATGTTGCTATCGGTTTTTTCAAGAATTATATTACGTTCATGGAAATAACCGATAATAGAAATTACCAGAGATGCAATAAAGCCTGTAAAAAGCCCATCAAAAATACTTTGAATCAGCTCATTATCACAGAAGAAAACGGCCAACCCACTAAAAAGCGTAATTATAGCACAAGTAATCATTGTAATCTTGTTAATTTTCATTTATTTGCCTCACGATTATTCATTGAACGATAAACGATAATTTAGCGGCTTGACTCTTTGAGCTTCTGGAACTGCTTTTTCCATGCACGAGATGGCTTTTTGCAAATGCAATCATCTGATATGAAGGCACATACTCCCGGCATTCCGTTATTTCCGCAAATATCCGGGTTGTTTTGACGGCATCCATAGGTTGACAATTCTGTATCTTGTGGATGCAATGGTGAGTTAAAAGGTATCCTTAGTTGCTTATTACTCATAAGGACACCTCCGAAATATCAATTTCGCCCGACATAAGCTTGCGAAGTAGTCCATCTCTGAGTTCAGCGAGTTTGCGAGCTTCAATCCGATTTGCAACAATTATATTGAATATGGGGTTCATCAGAGAGCTAATCTCTTTATAATCCTCATCGGATGGAATCAGGACTTCGGCTTTTGCAAGCTCTCCGCGCTTTATATGTCCCATAGTCGTTGCCTTATCAGCAGCAATAGCAGTAAACCGTTCAAGATGATGTGCTGTCCAAAAGTAATAGAACCATTTGCCATAGATTTCGGATGACACTTTGAAAAGGTGCTGATTTAAGCCACAAGTTCCTCCGCACCAAATATCAACGAGTAAGCTCCCAGACCAAGAGAATATAACATCTCCATCATGTATGATATATTCTGGCTTAATACTCGGAGAACATAGCTCGCTACTGGCATCACATGAGCCTTGACGGAGTTCCTTAATTTTCAGAACTGGAAGCCCTACTTCGCCATCAAGCGGGCGGAACTTCTGCATCGCAAGACCGTTAAGATAATCGGCAATATCCAAAAGGCTTCCTTTTTGCCATCCATCGGGGAGTGATTCAATGTTAATGAACCGCTCCGCAAAGATGGCCTTTGCTTGTGAGTATAAATTATCGTTTATCTCTCGGTTGTTCTTTGCTTTTTCATCGATCAAGCTGAGTATGGCGACAATTTTATCTTGAACTTTACGATCTGGCATGGGTACTGAGATCATCTCTATGATTTTTTGGTTAAGAGACGCCATAGTAGTGCCATGAGAACACATACTGATCATAAAGGCTCGGTGTTGAGGCGTGAGAAAAAAGTAAGATAAATAGCGGGAGTTAATACTTGCGGTTTTCACTCTCAGCCGGATACAGTCTGATCCCTGCATCCACCCATTTTCGTTTTCACTAATGTATGCGTGTCGCTCGACTGCACCCTTGCGACCAAAGACAATATCACCAGTCTGTAATTTGTGGGCAGAAAGCCTTTCAAGCGTTTCATCCCCGACCATTTCAAGTTTATCTGCGTTTACAGAAGAAAAGCCAAGATTCCGTACATTTAAGACTGGTGTTCCGTGTTTCACGTACTCTGAGGCTTTTAGTTGCGTCCCAAAGGGCCCCGTTTTGATTTCAACCGCCTGATGCTGAACCAGATCACGGATTAAAACTGTGTTCATCATTCTACCATCCTATCCGATGTATTTTCTGTGTGCCAGCTTCACATTTTGTTGCTTCACCATCGCATAGTGCATGGTGGTATCGATCTTCTGATGCCCTAAGAGCTGCTGGACTTGCTCGATGGGCATTCCTTTATCAATGGCTGAGGTAGCCAGCGTTCGCCGAAACTTATGTGGATGCACCTTTGTCAGGTTGAGCCGCTTTCCCAGTCCCCGCAACATTGTCTCAACGCCTCCAATCATCAGCCGATTATGTGGGGCTTTCAACGACACAAAGAGAGCAGGATTCGCATCTGTGCGACTCTCAAGGTAGTTCTGCAAGTGAATTTTCGTGCGGGCATCAAAATACACAAGACGCTCTTTGTTTCCTTTTCCAACGACCACACATTCGCGCTCATTAAAATTGATGTCTTCCCGGTTGAGCATAATCATTTCACCAACACGCATACCGGAAGATGCAAGGAGATCGATGATGGCCAGGTCTCGTGCACAAGAGCAGCTATCTCGCATAAGCTCTAACGCTTCATCCGTATAAGTGTCCTTGACCAACTTGGCAGTTTTGACCTTGTGGATGCGCCGGACAGGGCTTTTAATGATAAAACCCTCGTCTTCCAGCCATGAAAAGAAGCTGGATAGGATGCGCCGGATATTGTCAATCGTCACCTTACTTGATCTGCGCTGTGATTGATAAGCGGTTAAGTACCGACGCAAATCATCTGTTGTAATCTGCTGCGCAGTTTTCCCAATGCCGGAGAGCATAGCTTCGATTGTTTTCCGGTAATACTTCAATGTCTTTTCTGAGCAGCCCTCTATGCGCTTTGCAGAAACAAAGGCATTCGTTGCATCTGGCATTTGTTTTTCATCATGTTGTGCTTCATAACAGACTGTAACATCCCGCAGCACCTCAGTCAAAATTCTTTGAAGCTGCAATAGTTGTTCATTATTTAGGTGAGGCAGCATTTGCCTTTGTATCTCGTTGATCAATTCTTTTTTCATTGTCGTGACTCCCTTTCAGATTAAGAGAACGACAATCAGTGGCAGTTCCTTTAGGATATTCTCTCGCCACTGGTGAGAGTGATTTTAGAATGGTAAACGATAATTTAGAGCAGCAAGCGCAAGCTCTTTTCCAAGAGTTGTTCATCGAAAATGCCGATCCTGAATGGCGTGAAGGCACTATCAGCGATCTTGGCACTGTTGTCGGCGGCAGCACGCCCTCAAAATCCAAGCCAGAGTATTACACAGAACACGGTATTGCTTGGATTACTCCTAAAGACCTATCAGTGAACAAATCCAAATTCATCACTCACGGCGAAAATGACATTACTGAACTCGGCCTAAAGAACAGCAGCGCAAGTATTATGCCAGAAGGAACGGTTCTGTTTTCCTCTCGTGCGCCTATTGGCTACATTGCGATTGCCGCTGGTGAGGTTACTACAAATCAGGGGTTCAAATCGGTTATTCCAAGACCGGCAATCGGAACACCCTTCGTTTATTACTTCTTAAAGAATGCCTTACCCACCATTGAAGGCATGGCATCCGGCTCCACTTTTAAGGAAGTGTCCGGTAGTACCATGAAAATTGTACCTGCATTCATTCCCGATGACGAAACGCTCGCCAGATTCACCGAGTTTTGCAGTCCAATCTTTGAGCAGCAGCAAATGTTGGAGCGGCAGAATCAATCTCTGGCTACGTTGAGAGACAGCTTGCTTCCGAAACTGATGTCCGGTGAGATTGATGTCTCCGATGTCAGCATCTAAGCTGCTAAATTATCGTTTATCTTGTTGTTGATTTCAATTTTGTCATCCAGTTCGGATAATATCCCCGCAATATATCTCTGAGTGGCCATATCGGGAAGATTGACTGTAAAGGATGGGAACGAAACTAATGGTATCCTATCAACTGTTGATCCATTTACCTTATACCGCTCAATTTCCTCTCGCCATTCAGCAGAAAACATATAGTAGTAAAGGAATCTGTAATCAACCTTGCGTTCATCCGGTCGCATAAGAGCCATTCTGCGCCCTAAACAACCATAAAATCCATCTGGAATAATTGCATAAAGATTTAATGTTGCTTCGTAGGAAAAAACAATGTCATGCGCCTTCGGTGTAACTCGTTTCGTCCATTGAGGCAAATCGTCTTCAGAAATATATCGAATGTTTGATAAATCGAGCCTACCATTTGAGAAATTTGATATACCCAAAAATACGGCGCCTGAATCACTTTTTGGTGGTGTGGCATGGGGACCATCATAGATTCCAACGCACAAACTACTAATCGGTACTTTCTTCCGCTCATACTTCATACCCAATCGCCCCCAGTCGCTCCTTGATCTGCGCCTCCAGCTCGTGGGACTTCGCAAAAAGCTCCGACAGTTCCCGGGTCAGCCGTCCCATCTTTTCCTCAAAAGGCTCCCCGTCGTCCTCCTGCTCTTCAATGCCCACATACCGGCCGGGGGTGAGGATATAATCCTGCTGGGCGATCTCCTCAGTCGTGGCCACGGCGCAGAACCCCTTGATCTCCTCCAGGGTGCCGTCCACATAGGCGTTGTAGGTGTCCGCCAGCTTCTGAATATCCTCGTCGGTCAGCTCACGCAGCTTTCTGGTGACCATGCTGCCCATCTTCCGGGCGTCGATAAACAGGGTCTTCCCCTTCTGCTTTTTGTTCTTGGCCAGGAACCACAACGAAACCGGAATCTGGGTGGTGTAGAACAGCTGGGAGGGCATGGCCACAATGCACTCCACCAGATCGGCATTAATGATGTTCTTGCGTATCTCGCCTTCGCCGCCGCTCTGGGAGGACAGGGAGCCGTTGGCCAGCACCATGCCCATGCGGCCATGGGGGGCCAAGTGCCAGATCATGTGCTGGAGCCAGGCAAAGTTGGCGTTGCCCGCCGGGGGCGTTCCGTACTGCCAGCGCACATCGTCCAGCAGCTTGTCCTGCCCCCAGTTGGATAGGTTAAAGGGAGGATTTGCCATGATGAAGTCCGCTTTCAGCTGGGGATGGGCATCATTGAAGAAAGTATCGGCACTGAATTTACCCAGATCAGCATCAATGCCCCGGATGGCCAGATTCATCTGGGCCAGTTTCCATGTGGTGGGGTTGGAGTCCTGCCCGTAGACGGAAATTTTGTTGATGTTGCCGCCGTGGTTCTCCACGAACTTGGCCGATTGGACGAACATACCGCCGCTGCCGCAGCAGGGGTCGTACACCCGACCGTTATAGGGCTGCAAAATCTCCACCAGGGTTTTGACCACGCAGGCGGGCGTATAGAATTCTCCGGCCAGTTTACCCTCCTGCTCAGCAAACTTGGACAGGCAGTATTCATAGGTGCGGCCCAGGATGTCCTTGCTGTTCCCATGCTCTACCATCCGGATATTGGTAAACCGGTCTACCACATACCCCAGGCGGCGCTTGTCTAGCTCCTGGCGGGCAAAGTTCTTAGGCAGAATGTCCTTGAGACGCTTGTTTTCCTGCTCGATGCTGCGCATGGCCTCGTCGATGACCGTGCCGATCTCCGGCGTGTGGGCCGCCCCGGCAATCATGCTCCAACGGGCGTTCTCCGGCACAAAAAAGATATTCTCAGCGGTGTATTCGTCCTTGTCCTCCTCGAAACCGTCGCCCTCATCTACAAGTTCCTTGTACTTGGCCTCGAAACGGTCGGAGATGTATTTTAAGAAAATCAGACCCAGGACAACGGATTTATACTCCGAAGCATCCAAATTGCCCCGCAGCACACAGGCTGCGTCCCAGATCTGTTTTTCAAATCCAATGTTGCTGGTATTTGTCTCTGCCATGGAAAGTGCCTCCTACTTTCTCGGTGTATAATAAAATCATTTTTATAGTTTGTCGGTAGCTGCTTTGCCCAATCTGGGATCAAGGGGCTTTTGGGCATCCGGGGGAAGCAGCCAGGTTTTTCCTGCCTTAACGGTTCCGGGGATGCGTCCCTGTGCGCAGAGCAGCGCCACACGCCGAGCCGAGATTCCCCACAGTTCAGCTGCTTGTTTCGTAGTCAAAAATTCCATAGAGCATCCCTCTACATTCCAAATTTCTACTAAACATTATATTCTGTTATCTGAATATAGACAAGATGCTTTTTTCCCATAACAGTATAGAAATCTCGTTGTCCCATAAACGGGCTTATTCTTTGATTATGCGGCGCATTTTTTGAGGGTATCCGATGCTGGAAATCTCATGTCGAATCTTCGCGCTTACATTTACTACCGATTTTTTTGCTTGCTTTTTATCGCTCACTTTTGAAAAAGCGAGCGATAAAGTTGTTCTCTCCACAGAAAAAGGCAGAAGTAATTTTGTAACAATTCGCATCCATGTGCGTCATATAGGCAGAAAGCGAGGTGGTGTGGATGGATTTTGACCAGTTGTACAAAGAGCAATTCTCCGTGGTGTACCGCTATCTAACAGGACTCTGTGGGAACCAGGCATTGGCAGAGGAATTGACGCAGGAGACCTTCTGTCGTGCCATTGAACATAGCGCCTCCTTTCAAGGCAAATGCAGGCTGTCTGTATGGCTATGCCAAATCGGAAAGAACTGTTGGCTCTCCTATTTGAGAAAGGCAAAACGACAGGCCGGAGATGAGGCCCTGGAGCAGATGACCTCCCCTCAGAATGTAGAAGAGGATCTGCTCATCCAGGAAAATGCCCGCCAGAGCCATCAGCGGCTCCATGCTTTGCCAGAGCCATACCGGGAGGTGTTTACTCTGCGGGTCTTTGCGGAACTACCCTATACGCAGATCGGCGAATTGTTCGGCAAATCTGAAAACTGGGCCAGAGTAACTTATTATCGTGCAAAGCAGAAAATCAAGGAGGGATTATGATGAAATGTGAAATCATCCGCGACCTGTTGCCTCTGTACTGCGACGGTCTGTGCAGCGAGACCAGCAGACAGGAGATCGAAGTTCATGTGGCGCAATGCGAGGGGTGTCGCACTTTTTTGGTGGAAATGAAGGGGGAGGCCCCCATTTCCTCGCTCTCCCCCGAGTCCGAAGCGGAAGCCCGTGTTTTGCAGGGGGTGAAAAAGAAGTTTTCCCGTGGGCGCCGACGGGCGGTTCTGCTTGCGGTGGCAGTCATGCTGATCTTCTCCATTGTTTTGGCGGGGGCAGCTGATGTTCCGCAGCCGGTATCCTATACGGACGGTCTGGTGACGGCAGAGCTTGCGGTGGATGAAGTAATTGACCTCTACTATCACGGCGGAAGCTACGATTCTTTCCACGGTTTCAGCCGGGAGGTAGACGGACGGAATGCTGTTTTCCTCTATTTTGACCGTACCCTTCGCTCGGATGTGATGCCGGATCGTGATGGACATTTGTGCATCGGAAACGGTCTGCTGACCGACTTTGAGACAGCCACCTATCAGGTGGATCGTCAGGTAGATGCGGTCTACTATTTGGTGGGAGATTATCTGGAGCTCCCCGGTCTGGCACAGGCCGAATTTGAGCAGGCCGTGGCGGATACGGTCCTTCTGTGGGAACGCTGAACCAAACCTACAAGCAGAATGCCTGGGCAGCTTTTTGAGGGCTGCCCAGGCTGATTTTATATTTCGTCATCCCATACACAACGAGCGCCCGTTCTCCTCGTCTGACAGGAGAATGAGCGCTCGTTTTCGTCGTTGTGCAATTCCGCCGAGAGCCTCCACGCCAGTTCAAAGCCAGCCATAAAACTGTCGAGGGAGGTCTG
>CALWIS010000030.1 GCA_944380795.1 uncultured Clostridia bacterium
TGTGTCCGCATAGCCGATGAGCATGATGCCTTGCGCACTGTCCTGATACCGTACCTCCATCAATCTGTTTTCCCTCACATTCGTTTTTCCTCCGATCTTTCTGAATTTGCACAAAAAAAGACCATACAGCATCCATAATCGGATTTCTGTACGGTCTTCATTGTGTTTCGATCAAGTCTCGATATTTCTTACGGTCCGAAGGGCGCACTGCTCCCCGGGCGGACTACTCTGACTCATGAAAAATCTTACCTGATTACGAATTCAGTATAATGGGAAAATTCAAATATGTACATAGGAAGTTTTTTCCGATTGCAAACGAAAAAGCGGTCAGAAGCCTACAGGCTACTGACCGCGAGAACTTTATGTGTAGAATTTCAATACAATAAAATGTCCTTATTTCATCTATCACAAAAGATCATCCTTTGCTGTGCACGGGAGTTCTCTTTGCTTTCCCCGTCACACATTCCGGATAAATTACATACACACCAGTCTTGTCCCATGCTGCCTGGATATACTGCATCCCTTTTTCCAGAAAATCTTTGCTGTACTTTTCAAGCAATGCAACCAGGCTGGCCTGCTTGTCCTTTGACGACATCATTTGACCGGTCAGAATTACACTCTCATACAAAGTACCAAACTTTTCGGGTTGCACCGTAGTATCGCCAACGACCACAAAACAAACATCCGAGCAGTGGGAAACGTTTTCGAGTTTCTTTCCTACATTCGCGGCACAGTGCAGATGGATCAGCCCGTCCTTCCATGCATAACTGAGTGGAACTGCATACGGCTTTCCATCCTTTCCAACCGTGGACAGAATTCCGTATTCTCCCTTTTGGAGAATCATTTCGATTTCTTCGCCCACAATTTCTCTATCTTTCCGGCGCATATCAATACTTCACACCCTTCCAGTACATGGGTGTCATAACTTCTGCGATATCCGGCAGGGTGACATCCCGCAAGGCCCACCGCTTAAACTCCTCAAAGCCAGTTCGGTCCACGATATAGCCAATATGCTCTTTGCCACCGGGAGCGTTGGGATCAATGTACTCCTTCACATAGTCATAGGTGTTGAGAATGATCTTGATTATGCTGTCCTCGTCCACCCACTTAATGAAATCTTCACCAAGGCGGGGGTTCTTTTTCCCAGTTCTGCCAAACAGAGTAAGCCGGTAATATTTTTTATCGCTGCGGGTCCAAGCAGCATTGGGACAGGCCAGCACACACTCACCGCATCCAATGCAGCGCCGCGCGTCTCGCTGGGGGCGAAAGTTCACCGGTGTCAGAGCTTCTACGGACTTCTTTTTGCAGGCTTTCACACAAGCTCCGCAGCTGACACAGCGGTCTGGCTCAAACTGAGGCACTGTCATACCCATAATGCCAAAGTCATGCATCCGCACCTTGGCACAGTCGTTGGGACAGCCGGTCAAGGCAATCTTAAAATGCAAATCATTGGGGAAAACAGCCTTTTCGATGCGCTGGGCAAAGGCTGTGGTATCATAGCAAGCGTATGGACAGACACGGTTGCCCACGCAGGCGGTAATATTTCGAGTGCCCGAAGCGGGATAGCCATGACCTACCTCATCCTGGTTGATGTCCAGCCCGTCAATCAGGCTCTGAAGTGCCGCATTGACCTCCGGCATTTTCTCAAAGGGAATACCGGGAATCTCAAAGCCCTGACGGGAAGTGATGTGAACCGTGCCATTGCCATAGGTTTCCGCAATTTTCTGGATCTCACCGAGATATTTGGCATCCAGATGTCCACCCGGGACACGGATTCGAGAGGCGGTCATGCCACGTTCTTTGGTGACGCGAAATGCGTTCTTTTTGAGTGCTTTCGTATTGATATCCATGGTATCCCTCCTCAATCCACCAAGAATTTTCCTTTGGTATAGTTGAACACTGGCCCATCTAGGCAGACATAAGTATCGCCAATCTTACAGTGGCCGCACTTACCCAGGCCACAGCACATCTTCCGCTCCTGAGAGATCCAGATGTTTTCCTCTGGCAGGCCAATGCCCAGCAGTCCCTGAACTGAAAAGCGCATCATGGCAGGAGGACCGACCACAATTGCCACGGTATTCTGCACATCGCCCAGTTTAATCTGAGGGATATACTGGGTGACCAGACCTACATGGCAGGCCACATCTTCTTCCGCACAGTCAACGGTAAGGGTGACATCCATGTTCTTTTCCCAGCGCTTCAGATCATCACGGAAGAGAATATCATGAGGCGTTTTGAAGCCTGCGATCAGTGTCATGTGGTCTCTTTCCTCCAAATGTTCGGCAAAGTAATCTACTACGCCTCGTACAGGAGATAGGCCAGTGCCGCCAGCTATAACAATGATGTCCTTGCCCATATAGTCGGATACATCAAACCCATTTCCATAAGGGCCGCGCATCAGAAGCGTATCGCCCACATAATGCTCAAACACTTCATTGGTGACCTTGCCCACCCGACGGATGGTCAGATCCACAAAATTTTCACCAATTCCGCTGACCGAGATCGGAGCCTCTCCGTACTTGGGCATGGAAACTTCAAAAAACTGGCCTGGTCTGACCGCCCCATTAAATTCCATGCGGAAGGTATACTCAATTTCTGTATGCCGGATGACCTCCAAAATTTTGGAAGAAAAAGGAATATAATCATTTTTCATCATTACTCAGTCACCTCCATCATAGCATTCTGCAATTTATTGATGCATCCCGAGAACGAGATGTACTCCGGGCAGATATCGTCACACCGGCCACAGCCCACGCACATGTGATAGCCATTGCGCTGCTTGTAGTCCAGTACCTTGTGCAGCACCTTGAATCGCATACGCTCACCGTTCTTCTTCCGGTATCTGCCGCCACCAGCCACATCGGTAAAACCATCCACCATACACGAAGCCCAGACACGGCGGCGTTCACCTACTTTTCCATTCTCACTGTAAAAGAGATCCTGCATGGTAAAGCAGGTGCAAGTGGGACAAACAAAATTACAACGTCCGCAGTTGATGCAACGGCTGTCGTATTCCTTCCACATGGTGCTTTTGGCCACCTCTGCGGTCAGATTTTCCGGGATCTGCACGGCAACGCTGTTTTCTTCCACATGGCTCGGGACAACCTCCAACTGAGATACCCCCGCAGCCTCCAACTGCTGCGCCCATGCCTCATCCTTGCAGTCCACCAGGTAGGTGCCGTCGGGTTGGCAATCAATGCTCATGTCGTAGTTGGTGCTTACATTGGTGCCCATGCTGACACAGAAGCAGTTTTCAAAGGAGTGAGCACAGCCCATCAGCACGATTTTGATGTTCTCCCGCAGGCGCTGGTAGTAGTAATCGGCAGGGCCATTGTGCAAGTACATATCGTCCAGCCGCTTGAGCGCATGGAGATCACAGCTACGCAGGAAAATAACCGCTCCTTTCTTGAGCATATCTGCTTCTTTAGTTTCCCCTTCCGTAAAGAAAAACAGGGTCTGGGAAATAGGGGTCAGGATTTCCTTAAAGGAATACTCCGACTTCTTATCGAATACGATCTCATCCACACGGTCGATCTTTCCGTATCGGATACAGTCTGTATCCGAAAAGCGCCCACCGCCGGGAAAATTACGGGGAGCATAGATGTCATAGTTGGTTTGCCATGTCTGAAATAATGCATTCAGCTGCATATCGGTAACATGAAAGCCCATGGATGTTCCTCCTTGCGTAAAAATATATGTATAACCACT
>CALWIS010000031.1 GCA_944380795.1 uncultured Clostridia bacterium
GGGCCGCTATGAGCCCAATGGCGGCGTTTGGGTGGAATGCGACTGCAACATCACCTCCGGTGAATCCATGGTGCGCCAGTTCCTGTGGGGCCAGCGCTTTACCCGCAAGTACTTCGGCTTTACCTCCGATGCCTTCTGGCTGCCGGATACCTTTGGTTATTCCGCTGCTATTCCTCAGATCATGCAGGGCTGCGGCGTGAAGTACTTCCTCACCACCAAAATGGCTTGGAACGACACCAACCAATTCCCCTATGACACCTTCTATTGGAAGGGCATCGACGGCACTAGTGTATTCTCTCACCTGAATAAAACCCACGTGTGGCCGGCTCCCAAGGATTTCTATCAGTATGTTTACAGCACCCAGAGCCCTGACGCTATCCGTCAGAAGTATGTGGCGGACCGCAAGCTCATCTCCTATGGCTTTGGTGACGGTGGCGGCGGACCTCAGTATGAGATGGTGGAAATGGCACGGCGCTGCAAGGATCTGGAAGGCTGCCCCAAGACCGAGCACACCACCGTCAGCCGCTTTATGCAGGAACTGGAAGCCAATGTCCACAACCCGGACACCTACAGCGGCGAGCTGTATCTGGAATTGCACCGCGGCACCCTCACCAACCAGCACAACATCAAGCGGAACAACCGTCTAGCAGAAATCGCTCTGCATGACCTGGAATTCCTCACCGTGGGCAATGCTGTAGAGGCCGGTGCAGAGGCTAACGACAGCCAGTACCGCGACCTGCAGGAGACCCTGCTGGTGAACCAGTTCCACGACATCCTCCCCGGCACCTGCATTCCCAGAGCTCATAAGGAATCTTTGGAACAGACCAATACCCTGCTGGAAACCTCCCACAAGCTGATTGCAGAAGCCGCTGCAACAAAGGCTGTGGAGAATACTGTGACGGTAGTGAACACCACCTCCTTTACCCGTAAGGAGACCGTATATCTGGATTATGTACCCGGTATGCGCGTACAGGGCGATTATGCCCAGCAGGTAGTGGAGAACCTCCGCGGCGAAAAGAAGCTGGCTGTTGCTGGTGTGGAGATTCCTCCCTACGGCAGCGTAGTGCTGACACTGGAAGCTGGCGAAGTGAACGGCGAGTCCGCTTTCCGCCGCAATGGTGCAGAGCTGGAAACTCCCTTTGCCAAGGTTTCCTTTGACAAGAAGGGCTATCTCTCCTCCTTCCACGATACCGTTGCTGACCGTGAGCTCACCGGCAATGGCTACGCCTTCAACACCTTCCTGGTGGCCGAGGACCTGCCCTCCGAGTGGGACAACTGGGATGTGGACGCCGATCTGGAACTGAAGTTTAAGGATTGCGCCGAGTTGCTTTCCTCCGAAGTGGTTTCCGACGGCCCGGTAGAACTGCGTATCCGCAACCGCTATCAGCTGACCAAGAAGTCCACCTTGACCCAGGATATGATCTTCTCCGCCGCTTCCCCCATGGTCCGTTTTGAGACCCTGATGGGTTGGCAGGATGACCACCGTTTCCTCAAGACTGCTTTCGACACCAGCATTTTCAGCGACTTTGTGCGCCAGGAAATCCAGTTTGGTTACCTGAAGCGGCCCACTACCCGCAACAACTCTGTGGACAAGGCCAAGTTCGAGGTACTGAACCACAAGTACACCGATCTTTCCGAACCCCGTTACGGCGTGGCCATTCTCAACGACTCCAAGTACGGCATCTCCGTATTCGACGGCCAGCTGCGTCTCTCCCTGCACAAGGGCGGCCTGCGCCCCGACTTTAACGGCGACAAGGGCGAGCATTACTGCGAATACGCCTTCCTGCCCCACAACTGCGGCTTCTCCGTGGACAGCGTGGCAGAGCCGGCTTACGCCTTCAACTACAAGCCGCTGGTATTTGCCGGTGCAAGAGAGATGTCCTCCCTTATCCGCAGCAGCGCTTCCAATGTGATCATTGAGACCTTGAAGCCCTGCGAGGACGGCGGACGCGCCTTTATCGCCCGTGTATACGAGGCCGAAGGCACCTACACCCACGCAGATCTCCAGCTGGGCTTTACCCCTGCTGCCGCAGAACTGACCAATATGCTGGAAGAGACTCAGGAAGCACTGCCTGCTTCTCAGAACCTCTCCCTCACCTTCCGTCCCTTCGAGATCAAGACCGTAAAGATCTCTTACTAAGTTCCATAAAAACAGCAGCGCCCGGAATCCTCCTCGATTCCGGGCGTTATCATTTTTATTCTAACTTTGGCAGGCGATTAAAGCCTCGCTCTCCTTTTGGGAAATATTCCAGGCCAATACAGCCCTCGTATCCCATTTCTTTGATTTTACGGAACACATACGGATATGCAATTTCTCCATCTTCCAGATAGCCGCGGCTTTGGCTCCCCGCTGAGTGAAAATGGCCAATCCACGGCAGGCAATCCTGCACATGGCGCAATAAATCCCCTTCGGAAATCTGCTGGTGATAGAGATCAAACAGCAGCTGAATGCGGGGGTTCCCCACCCGTTCCAGCAGCTCTGCCGCTTCTTCGCTGTATACCAGGCTGTAGCCGGGATGGTCAATGCGAGTGTTGAGAGGTTCCACCAGCAAAATCAGGTCTTCACGCTCCAAAATTTCATCGCATTTTTTCAGCCCTTCTTCTATGTTTCGCAGGGTTTGGGCATGGTCTCCGGTCTCGGGGCCGGTCTGAGTAATAAGCCTGCGGCAGTGAAGCCGGTGGGCTATCTGTGCCGAGTGTTCCAGCCCGGAAAGGTACTCGTCATGGGACTGGGGAAGGCTCAATGTACCGCCTTCGGTGCAGAAGCAGCGCACTTCCATCCGGTTTTCGGTCACTGCTTTCTCTAAGGCGGCAAGGTCGCGGTTGGACCAGTTCCAAAACTCCACGGTATCTATCCCGGCCTCGCGGATGTCCGGCAAAGCCTGTGCCAGGTCAACACCGGGATACAGCGCATCGAGACAAACAGAATACTTCATGAAAACTCCTCCTTTTGGCAGGCACTTACTGCCTGCGGCAACCCCATTATAACAGGATAAGCAGGAAAAGGGAATGGATGAGCAGGAAAAAGGATAGGTTTTCCTTCCTTTCTATGCTATGATAAAATAGCAATTTGAAACTATTTTGGAGAGGAAGTTAAGCTATGAGCATTGCAAACCCTATCACCTATCTTACTCCCTTATTGGACGAACTGGAAAAGAAATTCCCGGATAACCGTACCATCAATCTGGTATGCCATGGCCACAGCGTGCCCACCGGATACTTTGCCACCCCTTGGATCAACACCTTTGACGCTTACCCGCATCTACTCCACCGGCTGGTAAAGGAGCGGTTTCCCTTTGCGGCGGTCAACGTCATTACCACCTCTATCGGCGGGGAAGAATCTGCTTCCGGCGCAAAGCGCTTTACAGAGGATGTACTGACACACAAACCCGATCTCGTCACCATCGACTACGGCCTGAATGACCGGCGGCTCTCTCTGGAAGAAACAGAAAAAGCCTGGCGCTCTATGATCGAAGCCTGCCAGGAAAAGGGTATCCCGGTGATCCTCCTCACCCCCACCTGGGATAATTCCTATTACAACCGCACAGAGGATTGGAAAAAGCTGTGTGACCGGGCCGACCTCATCCGGCGGCTGGCAGACGAATATTCGGTGGGGCTGGCGGATTCCTTTGCGGCTTTTAGCGAATATGTCCAGCGGGATGAAATGCTTACCGACCTGCTCTCCCACGGCAACCACCCCACCCGCAAGGGGCATGAGCTGGTAGCCCGGGAGTTAGGACGCTTTTTCCCTGCCCGGTAATCTTCTGTAACCTTTCTTCCCGTTTTACGTCTATATGGACGAAGGCCTTACAAATATTGGGAGGTGAAGTATATGGAAGATCAGGAACTCATCGCGTTATACTGGAATCGGGAAGAAACTGCTATCACGCAAACAGCGGAACAATACGGCTCCTACTGCTATGCTATCGCGTGGAACCTGCTGGGAGACCGACAGGACAGCGAGGAATGCGTCAGCGATACCTGGCTGCGGGCATGGCAGAACATCCCGCCTCACCGCCCTTTGCGGCTCTCCTTGTTTTTGGGGAAGATCACTCGAAACCTTTCTCTGGACCGGCTGCGGAAACGCAAGGCCGAAAAACGGGGCTGTGGGCAAGGGCAAGTCCTGCTGGAGGAACTGGCAGAGTGTCTCCCCTCTCCCAACACAGTAAGCCAGGTTGCAGAAGACCGGGAGCTATCTGCTTCCATCAACCGGTTCCTGCACCAACTCTCCTCCCGAGATTGCCATGTATTTCTGGCACGGTATTGGTACGGACATACGATAAAGGAAATCGGTGTTTTCTTTTCCATGACGGAAAATGCGGTGAAGGTATGTTTACACCGCACCCGAAACCGGCTGAAACTGCATTTGGAGAAAGAAGGCTTGACGGTATGAAGGAAGAAAGAATTTTTCTGGCACTGGGAGAAGCCGACGAAGAACTGCTGCTCCAATGTGAAGCGGCCATAAAAACCTGGCCGCTGCAAAAAAAGCGCCGCTGGGCACTAGCAGGGATCACGGCCTGCCTACTTCTGGCAATAGGTGCGGGGGTAACGTTGCAGCAGTTATTTTCTTCTAAAGGGGAATACCCGGTAAAATATCTTTCCACAGAGGGGAACGTCAACTCTTCGGAGGAGATTACAGTGGTGATCCCCTGGGAAGAACTTACTTTGCCGGAACAGTATACGGAACTAGAACTGAACGGGCTGCAATATTCCACTGCACAAACCGCTTACGATGGGGCACTGGGAGACTTGCTGGGAACGGCGAAAATAGTGGGAATGGATGACAAAGGCACCCTGCAAACCACAGAGGGCACTGTTTACCGGTTGCAGGATATGACCCCGGAAGCTGCTGTACTGGTAGAGTTTGAAAAGGAACCGGGAATCTTTTATGTGTATGGGAACTCCCTTTACTATCCTGACACTCTCGGGGAATTCCTTGTCGGGCTGAACCTAAAGGAAAACCTGAATTTTAACGACACCATCTACTGGGAAAATTACACCCGGCCCGATGGAAAGGAAGCCACCGTCGAATTCAGCGGCGCCGACTCGGAAATGCTGTGGGAACTTCTCTTTTCAGAAACGGAGGCTGTCATCGAAAAACAATACGACTATGACCCTGCTTTCATGGAAGACCGCCGTGTTCTGGATTTCAGTGTAAACGTGCCGGTTCTGGGCAGCTATAACATCAGTATTGCCATTACAGAAAACGGTTATCTCACCACCAATATTCTTTCCACCGGCAAAGCCTTTTATATCGGCAAAGACCGGGTACAGACGGTTCTGGATTATGTGACGGAAAATTGCCAGGGCTACGAGCTGGTATATGAAAGCGATACTCCGCAGGAATACCCGTCCGCAGGACAGGGAGATGATTCCACCAGTGGGGAAGATGCTTCCATGGCAGTATCTTCTTATGGCAAATAATTAAAAAAGGGCACGTGAAGGGCAATCCCACGTGCTCTTTTTCTTATATCATAACGGCTTCTGCCGGAGACTGTAACTGCAATTTTCCCTCACGGAACACACACTCCACAGGCACACCCGGCTTTAAATTTCCTGCCAGCATCTCCTCTGCCAGCGGGTCCTCCACACGGGCCTGGATGGTGCGCCGCAAAGGCCGTGCCCCATAAAGGGGATCAAAGCCCTCCTTGGCCATCTGCTCCACGGTTTCTACGGGGAAGGATACCTCCATTCCCAAATCGGAAAGCCGGTTTTGCAGCTGGGCAAGCATCCGGCGTGCGATTTGCTGCAAGTCTTCCTCGGTCAGTTTGCGGAACACAATGCAGTCATCCACACGGTTCAGGAATTCGGGTCGGAACAGCTTTTTCAGCTCCTCCATCACTGCCTCCCGCGCTTTTTCCCTTTCGGCCTGAGGAGAATTTTCCGGCACAAACCCCAAGCTGCGGCTTCCTTCGGTGAGCCTTCTCCCCCCTACATTGGAGGTCATAATCACCACGGTATTGCGGAAATCCACATGGCGGCCCTGGGAATCCGTCAAGCGGCCATCCTCCAAAATCTGAAGCAACAGATTGAATAAATCGGGATGGGCCTTTTCAATCTCGTCAAATAGCACCACAGAATAGGGGTGACTGCGCACTGCTTCGGTGAGCTGTCCTCCCTCGTCATAGCCCACATAGCCGGGCGGGGAACCGGTGAGCCGTGCTACTGCGTGCTTTTCCATATACTCCGACATATCGAATCGGAGCATGGCTTCCTCGTCGCCAAAAAGCACCTCAGCCAACGCCCGGCAAAGCTCGGTTTTCCCAACGCCTGTAGGGCCAAGGAACAAAAAGGAACCAATGGGACGGCGGGGGTCTTTCAGCCCCACCCTGCCCCGACGAATGGCCCGAGCCACAGCGGAGACAGCCTCCTCTTGGCCCACCACTCGCTGGTGCAGGGTTTCTTCCAAACGGAGCAGCCGCGCCCCTTCTTCTTCCGTCAGGCGGGAAACCGGCACCCCCGTCCACATGGAGACGATGGCTGCGATGTCCTCCGGCGTTACCTCGCCGTTTTGCTCCTGCTTCTGGTCGTTCCAGTGCTCCTGCTGTTCTTCCAGTTTTTTCCGCAACTCTTTTTCCTCATCCCGAATGGCGGCGGCCCGCTCAAACTCCTGGGAGTTAATGGCTGATGCTTTTTCCTGCTCCAATTCTCCCAGCCGCTTCTCCATCTGCTGGATATCGTCGGGAGCAGTAAAGGCCCGCAGACGCACCCGGGCGGCGGCTTCATCCATCAGATCGATGGCCTTATCCGGCAGGAACCGGTCGGGGATATACCGCACAGAAAGCTGTACCGCGGCTTCCAGTGCATCGTCGGTAATTTTTACCTTATGGTGGGCTTCGTATCGGTCTCGTAGTCCACGCAAAATCTCCACAGCCTGCTCCTGGGTGGGTTCACCCACCGTGACCGGCTGAAAGCGGCGCTCCAACGCTGCATCCTTTTCGATGTGCTTGCGGTATTCGGTGATGGT
>CALWIS010000032.1 GCA_944380795.1 uncultured Clostridia bacterium
TAATAGCACAGGCTCATTTTTTCCCGCACATTCAGGAACAGCCGGGAATGGGGCGTTCCCCCAAAAACCGTGGACATCATTTTAATGGCCGGCACCTTTTCCCACTCCATGGCGGAAACGCCGGTGCGGAATCCTAAAATCAGCTTGCACTGCTGTACTTCCATGGATTCCGTTATTTCTTTCACCACAGGTCCGGCAGGCTTTACCATGGTGGGACACTCTACCGGGGTTCGGTCTTTGGGGAAATATTGCAGCACGGTAGCCCGCACCTGCTCCGGGGTGCAGTCCCCCAGCACATCCACTTCCAATACGGCGTGGTTCAAAAGGTATTTCCATGCGGAAACCAATTCTTCTCGGGTAAGGGCTTCCACCGCCTCCCGGCTGCCATACCGGCCGATTGCTGCCGGTTCCTCCCCCAAAAGCAGTTCCAGCGCTTGATGGCGGGCATACACGCGCTTATCATTTAATTCAGAATCCAAGAGTTCCAGTGTTTGCCGTTTTTCCTGCTGGAACCCTTCTTCGGGGAACAGCCCGTTTTCGTCCAGCACCGGGTCTATAATGGAGGAACACAAAAGGCTGGTCAATTCCGCCGAGATGCTCTCCCCTTCCAGCGCATACCGGTCGGCAAGGCCGCTGGCGGATACCGTCAGCACCTGTACATCTCCCAGCTTGGAGACCTCCCCGCTCAGGGAAGCGCCGTATAATTCGGCCATTTTTTGGCCAAGAAGGGTGTAATCCGGGTAGGCGCGGTTGGTCCGTGACAAAAGGAACGGCAGCATTCCATAAGCCGCCGCCGTCTCTTTTGCCAGTGGGACCATCATATGCACGGATATTTTCTGTGTTTTAAATCGTGGGTCGCGGACGCTGCGAAAACGCGCCCCGTTTTCCAGGACGCATTCCGAAACCTCCCGATTAGTTTGCAAAAGCATGAAACAACCTCTTTTCCGATGATGTATGCACAAAATCGGCATCCATATGAAAATCTATACAGTCACGCTGTTGATTCTTATTATATAGCATAACCATGGGAAAATCCACTAAAAAGCAGAAAATTCACAACTGTACAGCAAAGTTCCTAATAGACTTCGACAAATCTCTAGCAAAATTCCCCGAAAAATACAGCAAAAAGAAAAATTATCTCTTTGCTTCCTGAGCCGGCACCCTGAAAAAATATTAGAATCATTATACCATCCCTTGGAACAGAAAAAGGAACCAGTGCTGCCTGGTTCCTTTTGGGTTATTTGGCGTTATCGAAGAGCCGTTTCAGGTACTGTCCGGTATAAGAACCCTCTACCTGTGCCACCTTCTCCGGAGTACCGCAGGCAACAATTTCGCCGCCCCGGTCGCCGCCTTCCGGCCCAAGATCGATAATATAATCCGCTGTCTTAATCAAATCCAGATTATGCTCGATGACCAGCACCGTATTCCCAGCGTCCACCAGCTTTTGCAGCACGTGGATGAGCTTGTGGACATCGGCAATGTGCAGACCGGTGGTGGGCTCGTCCAGGATATAGATGGTGCGGCCGGTTGCGCGCTTACTCAATTCCGTTGCCAGCTTCACCCGCTGGGCTTCGCCGCCGGAAAGTGTGGTGGCGGGCTGCCCAATTTTGATATAGCCAAGTCCCACGTCCTGCAAGGTTTGCAGCTTCCGCGCAATCTTGGGAACAGCGGAGAAGAACTCTACCCCTTCCTCCACTGTCATTTCCAGCACATCGTGGATGGTTTTTCCTTTATAGTGGATTTCCAGGGTTTCCCGGTTATAGCGCTTGCCCTTACACACATCGCAGGGCACGTAGACGTCCGGCAAAAAGTGCATTTCAATTTTTAAAATACCATCGCCCTGGCAAGCCTCACAACGGCCACCCTTTACGTTAAAGGAGAACCGGCCGGAGGTAAAGCCCCGAAGCTTAGCTTCCTGCGTGCTAGCAAACAACTCCCGAATATCGGTAAACACCCCGGTATAGGTGGCGGGATTGGAGCGGGGCGTGCGTCCAATGGGAGATTGATTGATCTGAATCACCTTATCCAAGTGTTCCAGCCCTTTAATAGCCTTGTGGGCGCCTGCTCTCCCCTTGGCTCCGTTGAGTTCCACTGCCAAATGCTTATACAAAATCTCGTTGATCAGAGAGGATTTTCCCGAGCCGGACACGCCGGTGACGCAGACAAACTCCCCCAACGGGATTTCCACTGAGATATTTTTCAGGTTATTTTGGGCCGCACCGATGATTTTCAGCTTTTTCCCGTTCCCCTTCCGGCGCTCTGTGGGAATCTCGATTTTTCTGCGGCCGGAAAGATATTGCCCGGTGATGGACTCCTCACAATCCAGAATGCCGGATACCGGGCCGTTATAGATAACGTTTCCGCCGTGAATGCCAGCGCCGGGGCCAATATCCACAATATGATCGGCTGCCCGCATGGTGTCCTCGTCATGCTCCACCACCAGCACCGTATTGCCTAAATCCCGCAGATGCTTGAGGGTAGCAAGCAGTTTGTCGTTATCCCGCTGGTGCAGGCCGATGCTGGGCTCATCCAGAATATACAGCACCCCCATCAAAGAGGAACCGATCTGGGTGGCCAACCGGATACGCTGACTTTCGCCGCCGGAAAGGGTGCCGGAGGAACGGGACAAGGTGAGGTATTCCAAGCCTACGCTCTTTAAAAATCCCAGCCGGGAACGGATTTCCTTTAGAATGGAGGCGGCAATAGCCGCATCTCGGCCGGAAAGCTCCAACTTCTCAAAGAAATCAAGGGCGTCGGTGACGGAGAGGTCGCACAACTCCGCAATATTCAGCCCGCCCACGGTGACTGCCAAGCTTACCGGAGAAAGCCGTCGCCCATGGCAGGCATCGCAGGGAATAGCACTCATATAGTTTTCGATCTCTTCCTTGATCCAACTGCTTTGGGTATCCCGGAACCGGCGTTCCAGATTGTTGATGATACCTTCAAACTCCACCTTGTATTTGCCAGTACCGTACTCATTTTCCCGCACTACTTCAAATTTTTCCCCTTTGCTGCCATACAGCAAAATATCAATGATCTCGGGGGGCAGTTCCCCTAACGGGGTATCCAGGGAAAAGTGGTAGTGCTTTGCCAACCCTTTCATATACATGGCGGCAATGGTGCTGCCCTCCATAGCCCAGCCGCTGGCCTTTAATCCGCCTTTATTGATAGACAACCGCTTATCGGGGATAATCAAATCGGGGTCGATTTTCATAAAAACACCCAAACCGGTGCATTTTGGGCAGGCGCCAAAGGGATTGTTAAAGGAGAACATCCGGGGGGATAATTCCTCCACGCTGATACCGTGCTCCGGGCAGGCATAATTTTGGGAAAAGGTAATGTCCTCTTCCCCTTCCGGCTTCATCACATTAACAATAATCAACCCGCCTGCCAGCGAAGATGCGGTCTCTAAAGAATCCGCCAACCGGGAGCGGATATCTGCATGGATGACCAGACGGTCTACCACGATTTCGATATTGTGCTTTTTGTTTTTTTCCAGCTTGATGGTCTCCGAAAGGTTATAGAGAATCCCATCGGCACGGATGCGGACAAAGCCGCCTTTCCGGGCCGCATCCAGCTCCTTGACATGCTCGCCCTTTCTACCCCGGACAATGGGGGCCATTACCTGTATTTTTGTTTTTTCCGGCAGAGCCAGCACCTGATCTACAATCTGGTCGATGGTCTGCTGTTTGATTTCCCGTCCGCACACTGGGCAATGGGGTACGCCTACCCGAGCATATAACAAACGGAGATAGTCATAGATTTCTGTAACCGTCCCCACAGTAGAACGAGGATTTTTGGAGGTGGTTTTCTGGTCAATGGAGATAGCCGGAGAAAGACCCTCGATATAGTCCACATCCGGCTTTTCCATCTGGCCCAGAAACTGCCGCGCATAGGAGGAAAGGGACTCCACATAGCGGCGCTGGCCCTCGGCATAGATGGTATCAAAGGCCAGAGAGGATTTTCC
The DNA here is from genome assembly GCA_944380795.1 of uncultured Clostridia bacterium. Taxonomy (GTDB): domain Bacteria; phylum Bacillota; class Clostridia; order Oscillospirales; family Acutalibacteraceae; genus Heritagella_A. The sequence continues at coordinate 3,968 of CALWIS010000032.1, forward strand.
CGAGCCGGACAGACCGGTGAGCACCACCAGCTTATCTCTGGGAATGGAGAGGCTGATATTTTTCAGGTTATGCTCCCGGGCCCCTTTAATGGTCAGATTTTTGGTATCCATTTGATGTGGTTCCTCCTATATGGAAAGTTGGGATTATTTTCCCTCTTGCAGTTCTTTGATTTTATCCCGCAGATAAGCGGCATGCTCGAATTCCAGCAGCTTGGCGGCGGCCTTCATTTCCTTGGTGAGCTTTTCGATCTCCTGACGGCGTTCGATGGCTGAGAGCTTGCGTTTCTTCTTCTTTCCCTTGCCGTCTTCTTTGTGGGTGGAAATCTCCAGCACCTCCGCTACCTTTTTGGTGATGGTCTGGGGTACGATGCCGTGCTCCTCATTATATTTCATCTGAATTTCCCGGCGGCGCAAGGTCTCCCGGATGGCATTCTCCATGGAGGGCGTGACGGAATCCGCATACATAATAACTTTACCCTCGGCATTTCGAGCGGCGCGGCCAATGGTCTGGATGAGGGAACGCTCACTGCGGAGGAAGCCTTCCTTATCCGCGTCCAGAATGGCTACCAGGGAAACCTCCGGGATATCCAATCCTTCTCGCAGCAGGTTAATGCCGATGAGCACATCAAACTCTCCCAAACGCAAATCCCGGATAATCTCCATGCGCTCCACAGTATCCACGTCATGGTGCATATACCGCACTCGGATACCCATATTGTCCAGAAAGTCGGTGAGGTCCTCCGCCATTTTCTTGGTGAGGGTAGTCACTAGCACCCGCTGGCCTTTGGCGGTGCGCACGTTGATTTCCGAAATCAAATCGTCGATCTGGCCTTCG
>CALWIS010000033.1 GCA_944380795.1 uncultured Clostridia bacterium
TTTGCGCTCCGATGACGAAGAACTGTACCGCGATCTTTTCAAAAAAATGGGCGATGTGCAGGCCGCTATCTGGGAGCGGTTCCTCCGGGAATATTCCGACGCCTACTGTGTGCTCCGCTTTGGCGACGATCTGGGCTTTAACACCATGACTTTGCTCCCCACCGACGATGTAAAAGACTGCATCCTGCCCCAGTACCGCCGTATCACCGACCTGGTACACGCCACCAACCGTCCCTTCCTGCTGCACTCCTGCGGTAACCTGTTCGCTGTGTTCGACGACATTATCGAAAAGGCCAATATCGATGCCAAGCACTCCAACGAAGATGGAATTGCTCATTTCAGCGTGTGGGTAGACCGTTACGGCGATAAAATCGGCAACTTCGGCGGCATTGATACCGACGTGCTGTGCCGTCAATCTCCGCAGGAGATTCGGGAATATGTGTTGGATTGCCTGGAAAAAGTAAAGGGCCATGGTGGTATCGCCTTTGCTTCCGGCAACTCCATCCCGGACTATGTGCCCACTGAGGGATATTTAGCTATGGTAGATACGGTGCGCCAGTGGCGCGGAGAGCGGCCGGAATAATGATTGTACGAGCGGCTCCTGCACCGTAAAATCTTCTCATAAAAGTACCAAATTGCGCGGTTTTTTTATTGCGATTTCTCCTGTCTGCCAGTATACTTTGGGTAGATGAAATTTGTTTGCCTACAGAGCGTGCAGGACGTTCTGTGCAAGGAGGAGCTGCCATGTCAACTGTTACCATTCAAATCGGTCCCCACAAAAAAAGCGTACCTTTTACCGGGGAGCTTTCTTTGTCCTCAATAACCGCCCCTTATGGTCTTCCTATGCCCTGTGGCGGGCACCATACGTGTGGTAAATGTAAAGTGAAAGCCTTTGGCTCTCTTTCTCCCTTAACTTCAGAGGAAGAAAGGCTGCTTACCCCACAGGAAATCGCGGATGGGGTGCGCATGGCCTGTTCAGCTGTGGCTACCGGGGACTGTACCGTTATCCTGCCCGATAAGGACCACCGCCAGGGGGAAGTCCTGCTGGATGGCACTCAGGCACAGGTGGAAGCAGAGGGTTGGGGCATTGCCGTAGATATCGGCACCACCACCATTGCCGTATACGCCTGCCATGGCGGCAAAATCGTGCGGGGGGCCGGTGAGCTCAACGCCCAGTCCGTCCATGGTGCGGATGTGATTACCCGTATTGGCGCAAAGCGCCATGAAGAGCTGCATCAGATCGTGGTGAGCCAGCTGGAAGAACTGTTTGTCCGTGCGCTGGGCAGCGATGCCGCTCCGGCAGATGTGAAAAAGATTGTCATCACAGGAAACACCACCATGCTGCACTTTCTGGCGGGATATGACCCTTCCCCCATTGCCGTCTCCCCCTTTACCCCCCAATCTCTGTTTGGCGAAACAATGCCTGCTTCCCGGTACTTCACAGCTTATGAAAACGCAGAGCTGTATCTTCCTCCCTGTATTTCTGCCTATGTGGGCGCCGACATGGTATGCGCCATGACCGCCTCCCACATGACCGAAACCGGTGGCACTGTGCTATTGGCCGACATCGGCACCAACGGCGAAATGGGCCTGTACCATAACGGTAAGCTCTACACCTGTTCTACCGCAGCCGGCCCCGCGCTGGAAGGCGCGTGCATCCATATGGGCATGGCCGCCGCACCCGGCGCTATTGACCGGGTCACGTTGGGACAGGATCGCGAGCTGCTGTGGCACACCATCGGCGAACAGCCCCCCAAGGGTCTTTGCGGCAGCGGCCTGATTTCCCTGATGGCACGCCTAGTAGAGACTGGACAGCTTGATGAGACCGGCGCGCTGGAAGATCCAGAGGAGGCCCCGGACGATTCCGGCGAGGACTGCGTTCCCATCGGTGACAGTGGGGTATTCCTCACTCAGCAGGATGTGCGGCAGGTACAGCTTGCTAAAGCGGCCATCTGTGCCGGTATCCTCACCATGCTGGAGGAATGCAGCCTTTCTGCTGGAGATGTGGACACCTTCTATATCTGTGGTGGTTTTGGCAGTTACATTGACCCTCACGCCGCGGCGGTGATCGGCCTGTTCCCCAAAGAATTGGAAAACAAGGTGAAGGTGTTAGGAAATGCCGCCGGTTCCGGGGCTGTAATGATGCTGTCGCAGCTATATCGCGATACGGCAGCTAAACTGCGAGAGGAAGCCAAGCTTATCGAGCTTTCTACCAGCCCGGTATTTATGGAACAGTATATTGAACAAATGTGCTTTGAATCTTAAAATCCCAATCATCCAAATTTATTATATTACAGAAAGGATTGTTGATTATGGCAGATACTCATAAGGAACGATTTGCAAAGGCCCTGCGCCGGGAGAAGATTACCGGCCATGTACCTCAGTTTGAACTGGTGTTCTTCCTCACTATGGAGGCGTTTGGACGCGTACACCCCTCTCACCGGTTTTATGAGCAGTGGAACCAGATGAGTGTTCGGGAGCAGCAGCTTCATTTGGAAGACATGGCAGACCTGTACATCAAAACCGCAGAGCGTTACCAGCACGACGCTATTTTTGTGCATCCCAATCCCGGCGATCTGGAGAACACCCGCCGCCTGCTGGAAATCATCCGCGAAAAGACCGGTGATGAATACTTCCTTTTGATGCACGGCGACACTACCATCGGCATTCCTACTGGCGACGAGATGATGGAGATGTCCATCAAAATGTATGAGGACCCCGACAGCCTGCATGACCAGCAGAACCGCTGGATGGAGCAGATGGAGAAAAAAGCTTCTGCTCTCAGCGGCACCGGCCTGCTGGACGGTTTTGCCCTGTGCTCCGACTATGCCTTTAATGTGAATCCCTTCTTCTCCCCCGAACTGTTTGAAGAACTGGTTGCCCCTCATTTGAAGGAATGCATCGATACCTATCGCAGCTTGGGATACTACACCTTCAAGCACACCGACGGCAACATCATCCCCACCTTGGACCAGATCGTTGCCTGCGGCCCCGATGCACTCCACTCCATTGACCCACAGGGCCATATGTCCCTCACCGAAGTGCGTAAAAAGTACGGCGACCGCATCTGCACCATCGGCAACGTAAACTGCGGCCTGCTTCAGACCGGCACCGACCAGGAAGCCATGGACGACGTGCATCGCTGCCTGAAGGAAGGCATGGATGGAAATTATGGATTTATTTTCTCCACCTCCAACTGCGCTTACACAGGAATGCCTTTAGAACGTTATGAGATGATGGAAAAAATCTGGAGAGAAGAAGCCATTTATCGCGACTAATTGATACGTTTATAAAAATGCCCAATCCTGTTTCAATACAGGATCGGGCATTTTTTATTTGCAGATACAGAGGCGAAAATTGCTGATGAATAAGGGAGCATCTAGGAAGCCTAGGCAGTACAATCAGTACGATAATACAACGTTGACCACATAAAAACATAGATGTGAAACCACACCTTGGAAAGGGGGATTCCTATGGCGGAACTCATTCAAAACTATGACAACGGTTCATCTATTAAAGTGATGTACTACTACTCCCAAAACGCAAATAAAAACCAGAGCACTCTCACTATGACCCTATATGCAAAACGTGACTCCGCCGGTCCCAGCTGGAGCTCAAAATGCAATGCGTATATCCAACTGGACGGCGAAAAAGTCATGACCTATACCGGTAGTTTTAAAATTGGTTCCAGCTGGGTAAAAATTGGTTCCACTGTAAGCAATACCGTCACCCACAGCACCGACGGTGCCAAAAACGTAAACATTACCGGATTTTTTGATTCTCTAGGGCTGACTGCTAAGCTTGCCAATTTGACAGTATCGGGCAACGTCCAACTTTCTGTTATCCCGCAAGCCAGCAGCTTTACCCTTTCTGCAAATACTGTCACAGCAGGCAGCACCCGTATGGCAGTAAACATTACTCGGAACTCCTCCTCTTTTACCCACACAGTACAATGGAAATTCGGAAGCCACACTCAAATCAATTCAAATGTTTCCACCAGCAGTACCTACACTATCCCAGAAAGCTGGCTAGATGCAATTCCAAACAGTGTAAGCGGTACCGGCATCGTAACTGTGACCACCTATAATGGCAATAACAAAATCGGTTCCTCCAGCAAAAATTTTACCGTACAGGCAGCTTCTACCGTAGCCCCCACCTTTACGGGAATCGCTTTTACCCGCATAGACGAGGAGGTCCCCTCTGGATGGGGGGTATATGTCAAAACCAAAAGCAAAGTGAAAGCAGCTATTACTGGCGCCGCAGGGGTGTATGGCAGCACGATCAGAAGTTACCATATTTCCGGTGGTGGTTATTCTGGTACTGCTTCCAGTCTGACAACCGGATTTTTAAACACAGCAGGAACCGTTACCTTCACCGCCAAAATTACCGACAGTCGCGGACGCACTGCTACAAAGACCTCCAGTATTTCCGTGGTGGACTACTCGCCCCCTCAAATATCCGCTATCAGTGCATTCCGTTGTAATTCTTCCGGAGCTGCTCAAGATAACGGGAACTATGTCGCCCTATCCGCCATATTTTCCGGAGCATCTGTCAGCGGAAAAAACTTAATTTCCGGGAAATATCGATATATGAAAGCCGGTAGTACATGGTCCGATCTAACCGCTATTACATCTGACTCACAAAAAATTATTTCCGGAATTCTTCCAGAATGCACCTATACCCTTGAAATTCAAGTTTCCGATGCGTTTTCGGTGATTTCCAAGCAAACCACTATTTACTCCTCCGAAATTATAATGGATTTTAAAGCGGGAGGAGACGGGGTAGCTTTTGGAAAAACCGCAGAAGAAAAGGGTATGTTGGACTGTGGATGGAATGCCCATTTTCGAAAGCACATTTATATTGACAATCATCACAGCATATACGGTTATGATCCGGATACAAAGGAACCAGTTTTGGCTATTGATGTTTGCAGTGCGGATGGTAACTTGGTGATTGGACAGGGAAATGAAGCCAATAAAAAGGGCAACACCTTTCTTATGGGAAATGATGTGCTGATTGGTGTAGGGAGCGCAGAAGAACGGTACTACCCCTATTATAGAGCAGGACGAACTATTTCAATCAATCTCTGCACGGCAGGATATATAACCAGCGACGGAACACAGGTATATTTTACTGTACCCATCAATATGCCCTTGGTAGGCTCCCCGCTTATAACGGCCAGTTCAGTAAATGGCTTCAAAATAAGACAGAACGGTAAATACTTATACGGGACTTCCTCTTCCGCTTATGCGTTACCCGCTTCTTACCAAGCTTACTATCAAAACTGCCAGTTAACAATTGCAGCGACCTTTTCCAATGTAATCGATGTGACAAACAACTCTTCCGTAGGAATTCAATGGTCAGGAAAAATCACATTTTCATAAAAAGGAGAACGAATATGGCCCTTCAGAAATCTATTCGGCAGAAAAACGGCGTAACTACTTCCTATCATCGAATTGTATATCTAACTCTTACCACTAATCAACATAACTCCATTGCGGTTGCCTCTTACGTGGACGA
>CALWIS010000034.1 GCA_944380795.1 uncultured Clostridia bacterium
TCCGCTTTGCCCTTGATAGAGTAGCCCGCCATTTCCAGCAGGGCCTTTGCCGCGTCGTAGGATTCCGGGTGGACGGCGGTGTGGTCCAGCACGTTGGCGCTTTCGCTCACCCGCAAAAAGCCCGCGCACTGCTCAAAGGCTTTCGGCCCCAGCTTGGGCACCTTTTTCAGTTCAGCACGGGAGTGGAACGCGCCGTTTTCTTCCCGATAAGTAACGATGTTTTTGGAAACCGCCGCCGAAATACCCGCCACTTTCTCTAAAAGGGACGGAGAAGCGGTGTTCAGATCTACGCCTACACTGTTCACACAGTCCTCCACAACGCCGCCTAAGGCCTCAGCAAGGCGCTTTTGGGGCATATCATGCTGATACTGCCCCACGCCGATGGCCTTAGGGTCGATCTTTACCAGTTCCGCTAGAGGGTCTTGCAGCCGCCGGGCAATGGAAACGGCGCTGCGAAGGGTCAAATCAAACTGGGGGAACTCCTGCGCCGCCAGCTTGGAAGCGGAATACACCGAAGCGCCCGCCTCGCTGACCACCATATAGGAAACTTTGCGGTCTTTCAGAGAGGAGATCAGCTCAGCGGTGAAAATCTCCGTTTCCTTGGAGGCGGTGCCGTTGCCTATGGCGATGATTTCCGCGTTGTGCTTTTCAATGAGCCGGGCCAAAAATTCTTTGGCCTGCTCTTTCTGGTTCTGGGAATGGGTGATGTAGATTACGCCAGTATCCAGTACCCGGCCGGTGGCATCTACTACCGCCACTTTGCAGCCGGTGCGGTAGCCAGGGTCCAGTCCAATGGCGGTTTTGCCCTTTACCGGCGGCTGCATCAGCAGCTGGCGCAGATTCACAGCAAACACCTTAATGGCGGCTTCGTCTGCGTCCTCAGTGAGGGAGGAGCGGATTTCCCGTTCAATAGCTGGGAAAATCAGCCGGGAATAGGCGTCCTGCGCCGCTTCCCGCACAGTTTCAGTGCAGGGAGAGCCTTCCTTTACTGCGGTGCTTTCCACAATGCGCACCCCGCGGTCGTCCTCTAACTGGATGGACACCTTCAAAAAGCCTTCGCGCTCACCCCGGTCAATGGCCAGCACCCGGTGTCCAGCCAGCGCTTTAATGGGCTGGCTGAAATCGTAGTACGGCTCATACACCGATTCCTCGTCCTTTTTAGCGGCTTTGGAAACCAGCAGGCCGTTGGCCTGCGTTACCACACGCAGCCGCCGGCGGATGGAAGCGTCATCGGAGAGCTGTTCCGCAATAATATCCCGGGCGCCTGCCAGCGCATCCTCAACGGTTTCCACCCCCTTTTCCGGGTTCACATAGGCGCTTGCCAGTTCCAGCGGGTGGGGGGAGTTCCGCTTCTGCTCCAAAATGGTTTTGGCCAGAGGCTCCAGCCCCTTTTCCTTTGCCACAGAAGCCCGGGTCTTGCGCTTGGGGCGGTAGGGGCGGTAAATATCGTCAATTTCCGAAAGAGTGGCAGCCTTGTCCAGTGCAGCGCTGATTTCGGGCGTCAGCGCGTCCAGCCCATCGATGAGGGCGCGCACCTCTTCCCTGCGTTTTTCCAGATTCCGTAGAGCTTCCAGTTTTTCCGAAAGAGCGCGGATGGTCTGGTCGTCCAGAGAGCCGTGGGCCTCCTTGCGGTACCGGGCGATAAAGGGAATGGTGTTGCCTTCATCGAGAAGCTGAGTGACCTTTTCTACCTGCCAGTTTTGCAGGTTAAATTGAGAAGCCAGAACCGGCGTAAAATCCATAAAAAACATCCTTTCTAAAAATCAGTACGTGGGGAGAAAGCTGAAAAATGGAAGAAGCTGCTCCGCGACGCAAAAATTTTCGTCCACATTTTATAAAAGGTGGCGAGGGGCGTTGTTTGCCAGGGGCAAACGTTGAACGCCGACCGAGCCGGCAGGCGAGAAAAGGGGGCGAGAAGCCCCCATAATGCGAAGCGCAAGCGAGCCCGTAAAAAAGGTGAAGGTTTACACAAAACAGCAAGAGTTGCCGAAGGCAACGCGAGCCAATAGAGCGCCAAGCCCCAAGAGCCGCCAAAGGCGGTGCGAGGGCTGATACGGAGCGTATTTTTAAAATAGGAAATACCTAAATTTGCGGGCGCATACGATGCGCCCCTGCCATTTATTTTCCAATCATTCCCGCTATCCACTCCACCGCGGTGCAAACCCCAATAATCACCGGCTGATGGACGATGTACAAAATTAAAGCGTGGCGCCCCATCCACGAAAGGGGCGGAATACGGGAAGGATACATCCATTGGGGGAACCTTCCCTGCGCCGCCCAGCGCCCCACAAAGGTGCCTGCCGAAAACACAAATGCCCAGGGCAGCAGCGGAAAATAATCCGAAGAATAAAATTCTGCATTGTGAAACCCTAACGGAGACAGCCAGTTGGTCTGGTACAATGCATCAGGAAGGGAAATGCCAAAGGCAAAGATGCCGGAAGCAATCTGCATAGTGCACAGATATAAAATCATGCTCATCCCCAACCCCAGCCAAAGGTTGAGCTTTTCCTGCAAAGGGCGAAGCAGGCCAAAGAGGATCATGCATACTGAGAGAAAATGCAGGATGCCGAATACAATGATTTGGGACGGCACTGCCAGCCAGGTGACAAGGCTCACCGCTAACGCGATGCCCAGGAGCTTTGCGCCCCGGAGTAGGTTGGAGTGGGACAGGTTGGAGGAGATGCCGGAAATGAAAATAAACAGCCCGGCAAAAAACGGCTCTGCCGGCATAAAAAACCGCAGCAGCGCCATGCCCCAGTCCAGCACAAACAGGATGGCCAGAGAGTAAAATCCGTGGTAAAAAATCATACACAATACGGCGAAGCCCCGGATTTCGTCCAGAAGATGAATCCGCTGCCGAGGAGAAGTTGTCATGTTTTCCAAAAAAGCACCCGCTTTCCTTTCCGCCCTTCTTCCGGCGCGGAAAATGTGGTATACTGGGCAATGCGGAAATCGCCGCGCCCATGCCGGTTTTCGGCCGGAATCTCATTATAACACGGCGCAGGATGGCTTTCAATGCGGCTTTTGCAGACCTGCCCGGAATCGATACAAAATCTTTGGGAGTGTGAATCCATTTATGAAATCTTACGACCTGATCCTGTTTGATCTGGACGGTACCCTCACCCAGTCTGACCCGGGCATCATCCGCTGTGTGCGGGATACCCTTGTAAAGCTGGGATACCCGGTCCCGGAGCAGCCGGTGCTTCGGAAGTTTATTGGCCCGCCCCTCACCCTGAGCTTGGAGGAGTATTGCGGCATTACCGGGGAGGACGCTAACCGGTTTGTGGACGAGTACCGCATTATCTATAACAAAGACGGCGTGTATGAGGCCAATGTATTTGACGGCATTTTTCCGCTTCTCAAAAAGCTGCGCGAGGCTGGGTACCGGCTGGCAGTAGCTACCTCCAAGCCCCAAAACGCGGCGGAGCTGGTAATCGGGCATTTTGGGCTTCTCCCCTGCTTTGATATGGTTTCCGGTTCTTCCGAGGATGAAAAGGGCTCCAAGCTGCTGGTGATGCAGCATGCTATGGAGAAAATGGGCGCCGCTCCCAGCCGCACCTTGATGATCGGGGATACCCGGTTTGACGCGGAAGGCGCACAGCAGGCGGGCACCGATTTTCTGGGCGCGCTGTACGGCTACGGCACCCGGGAGGAGATGGAGGCCTTTGTTCCCGGCTGTGCCTTTGCTTCTTCCCCGGAGGAAATGGGGAAATGGATTCTGGAAGAATAAGCGCTGCCGGTTGCAGTTTTTTGAAAAAGAAAGTATAATATCATTCAGAAAACAAGGGGATTTTCCCGTTATTACGAAAGGTCGGTTATTGTAAATGAAATTAGGTATCGTCGGTCTGCCCAACGTGGGCAAGAGTACCCTGTTCAACGCCATCACCAACGCAGGCGCCCAGTCTGCCAACTATCCCTTCTGCACTATTGAGCCCAACGTGGGCGTGGTAGCAGTGCCGGACAAGCGGCTGGACAAGCTGGCAGAAATGTATGAGCCGGAAAAATACACCCCGGCCACCATTGAATTCGTGGATATTGCCGGTCTGGTAAAGGGCGCTTCCAAGGGCGAAGGTCTGGGCAACAAGTTTTTGTCCAATATCCGCGAGGTGGACGCCATCGTCCATGTGGTGCGCTGCTTTGTCAATGATGATATCATCCATGTGGAGGGCAGCATCGATCCGGCCCGCGACATCGAGACCATCAATCTGGAGCTGATCCTCTCCGATATGGAAATTCTGGATCGCCGCATCGACAAGACCCGGAAAATGCTCAAGGCTGATAAAAAATACCAGGAGGAGCTGGACTTCTTCCTGCGGGTGCGGGAAGCGCTGGACGCGGGCAAATCTGCCCGTTCGGTAGAGTGCACCGAGGAGGAAAAGGAGCTGCTGGCTACCGTTTCCCTGCTCACCAATAAGCCCATTATCTATGCCGCCAACATGAGCGAGGACGATTTCAAAAACGGCGTGGAGAACAACTCCGGCTATCAGGCCGTGAAGAAGATCGCCGAAGAAGAACACGCCGCCGTGCTGCCCATCTGCGCCGAAATCGAAGCCGAGATCTCCGGCATGGACTGGGAAGAAAAGGAGCTGTTCCTTGCCGACATGGGCTTGGAGGAATCCGGCTTGGATCGCCTCATCAACGCCTGCTATTCCCTACTGGGGCTTATCTCCTACCTCACCGCCGGAAAGCCGGAAGTAAGAGCGTGGACCATCACCAAGGGCACCAAGGCGCCCCAGGCAGCCGGCAAAATTCACACCGACTTTGAGCGGGGATTTATCCGTGCGGAGGTCATCTCCTTTGACGATTTGATGGCCTGCGGCACCATGGCCGCTGCCAAGGAAAAAGGTCTTGTGCGAAGCGAAGGCAAAGACTATGTGATGCAGGACGGAGACATTGTGCTGTTCCGGTTTAATGTGTAATCGAAGTAATTGCGACGGTTCTGTAAATTTACTTTAAAATGATTTTGAGATGCGTTGTTTTTTGTATTCTGGGACGGTATAATTTTCTGGTAACAGCAACCGCAAAACCGGTGCTGTCTTATAAGGAAAGGAGCCGTTTTCGGTGTATCAATGGATGCAGAAGCTGCAATATTGGATGATGGGGCGCAACGGAACCGATCAGCTGGCCATTGCCTGCATGATTGCAGGGCTGGTGCTGTCTGTGGTGGCGCAGCTGTTTTTCTGGCCGCTGATTTTTGTTTCGTATCTCCTTTATATTTGGATGTTGTTCCGGGTGTTTTCCCGAAACCTTGCCGCCCGGCAGCGGGAGAATCAGGCGTTTCTCAAGGTGTGGAGACCGGTAGCTGGCTGGTTTTCCTTTCAGCGTACAAAATTCCGTGCAAGAAAGACCTATAAATACTTTAAGTGCCCACATTGCCACCTTGCCCTGCGGGCGCCAAGGGGCCGCGGAAAAATCCAAGTGACCTGTCAGAGATGTCATACGGAGTTTATCAAACGGGTATAAAAAACTTTTGGGGCCGCTGTCCGTTGTTTGTTTCGGACGGCGGCCCTTTTGAAATGTTGATAGTTACAGGATTGATACTGTTCTTTTTTTTTCGGGAATGGTATAATAAAAAAAGATATGTAGGTTTTACGGAGCACAACAAATGAGTAAAGAAAAGAACCCTGGAAAGGAGGGCCTGGTATGAGAAAACGAGGTTATACAGCGGCGGCAGTGGCGATTTTGCTAACTTGCATGCTGATGCTCTCCGGATGCTCTGCTATAGGACTGGATTCCAAAGCGCTGATGAGCCCGCCCCGAGAGAGTGGAGATCGCGGGGAGATCCAGAGCCTTTTGACCCAGAGCGCTAAGGAGGAATTGACGTTTCGATATCCTCATAAAGGAGAATATCGCTCCGCTATCATTACAAGAGATGTTACAGGAGACCGCAAAGACGATGCGTTGGCTTTCTATGAGGCAGTAGATGGAAGCGGCGGTACCACAGTATCCTTTATGATGCAGCAGGACGGGAAATGGCAGATCGTGCGCAGTTTTACCAATGCTGCGGTGCAGGTAGACCGGGTTTGTTTTGCCGATCTGGATGATGACGGTACCAAAGAAGTGATTATCGGATGGGGAAATTCCTCTATGAATGTATCTTCTGCATGCGTGTATGATTACACGCAAGAAGGCGTACTGGAGATCCCCATGGAATACGGATATGGAGAGATGGCCGTTACCAATTTGGTCAATGAGGCCAAGGATGAGTTGTTTATCGCCACTTTGGCTTCTGACAATACAGAGGCTATCGCCCAGATTATCCGACTATCCGAGGGTTCCTTGCAGATTGTGGAGGCGGTTTCTCTGGATTCCACGATACTGCAGTATTCCCAGGTCACATCTGGTTTGATTTCTCAAAATCAAAAAGGGATTATTTTGGATGGGCTGCGGGCTGATAACAGCATGGTCACCCAGGTGATCTATTGGGATCACGAAAAGGAGACATTACAAGCGCCTTATTCCAGCAAGGCTTCTCAAAATATGAATATTACCAGCCGGAATGCGGCCAGTTCATATACCTCCCGGGATATAGACGGGAACAGTATTATTGAATTTCCTATCGTGAACACTCTTCCCGGAAGTGATACCAACTCCAAAGATCCAGTGACGTATCTTATCAACTGGAGCCAATTTGATGTGCAGACCCAAACCCCGGTACGGGTAATGAGTACGGTCATCAACAGCCGCGATGGCTTTTGGTATTTGTTCCCCGAGTCTTGGCGAGGGAAAGTTACTTGCCGCAGTGATGCCGATACGCATTCTACCGTATTTTACGAGTGGTTAGAGAATAATGGAAACGGGTCTCCTGCATTGGGCACCGCTATTTTAAAGATACAGGTTTTTAATGCAGAAGATTGGGACACCAAAGGAAAAGGATATACCCAGCTGGTGGAACGGGGTGGCCTCATCTATGGGATGCAGATCCCGGAACCCAGCCATGAACTGGCCCCTTCTGAGGAAGAGGTAAAAGAAAGTTTTGAATTTTTGAATACGGAGTAATAGTAAAAAGGGAGAAAGGGTGACAGTTTTGAAAAAGATACTGGTAGCAGAGGATGAGCAGGCTATCCGTGAATTTGTGGTCATTAACCTAAAACGAGCTGGATATGATGCTTATGAGGCCTCCAACGGGGAAGAGGCTTTGGAGATCTATGAACGGGAAGGCGGAGACTTTGACATAGCAGTGCTGGATATTATGATGCCAGGCAAGTATGACGGACTGGCGGTGTGCCGTACCTTGCGGCAAAAAAGCGGCAATATCGGCATTATCATGCTCACAGCCCGCACCCAGGAGATGGATAAGGTGTCCGGCTTGATGATGGGAGCGGACGACTATGTGACAAAGCCTTTTAGCCCCTCAGAGCTGGTGGCCCGGGTGGATGCTATTTACCGCCGGGTGGCCTTGGCACAGGTGAGAACCGAAAACAACTTTAAGGAACAGATCGTTTCCGGTAATTTCACCCTCAATCTGCGCAACCGTTCCCTCACCAAAAACGGAAAGCCTATTGAACTGACCCAGGTGGAGTTCCAGATCATGGAGTATTTCTTCTCGAATCCCGGGGTGGCGCTGGACCGTTCGGATATTTTAAAGCACGTATGGGGCGAGAATTACGTGGGGGAAGAAAAAATCGTGGATGTGAATATCCGCCGCTTACGCATGAAGATCGAAGAGGAACCCTCCAGTCCCCGCTATATTGTCACGGTATGGGGACTTGGATACCGGTGGGAACAGAAGTAATCCAGAACAAAAACAAGGGGGCTTGAGAGCATGGCGGTTCGCGGAATTGCCAAAAGGTGGATCGTCAACAGCTTGACGGTAATCGTGCTGGCATTAGTAACGTTGGTAGTGGTGCTGTCTTTTATGATGCAGCAGTATGTATACAATACTATCCAGTCCCAGCTCAAGGGCCGAAGCGAGGAAGCCGGGAATATGTTCGGCGGATATACTGACCAGATTTCCCAGGATTTTACCACCACTGCCAGAAACTACATAGAAAATTTTACAGCCAAAAACGAGATGGAGGCCATGGCCATCAACCTCAGCGGCAAGGTGTTCATCACCTCTACCGGTTTTGCACCCGACAACAGCCAGCCTATGCCCGATTATCAATATGCCCTGAAGGACGAAGCCGGCTTTGGGGTATGGGTGGGAAACCTGAATACCGGCGAAAAGGTCATGGCAGTCACCAAGGTAATCCGCAATTCTGGCGGCGGCGTCACCGGCGCGCTGCGGTATGTGGTCTCCATGGATAAGGCCGACCGCCAGATCTTGATTATTATCGGACTCCTATCAATGGCGGGTCTGGTGATTATTGCCTTTATCGCGGTTTCTAACCTATATTTTATGAAATCCATTGTAACCCCTATCCGACAGATCGGCGCAACAGCGAAACGTATTGCCCAAGGGGATTTTAACGCCCGTATCCAAAAAGCCAAAAACGACGAAATCGGCCAGCTTTGTGACAATATCAACGATATGGCGGTGGAATTGGGCGCGGCGGAGAAAATGAAAAACGAGTTTATTTCTTCGGTTTCTCATGAACTTCGTACCCCCTTGACTGCCATCAAGGGATGGGCCGAAACTTTGCAAAGCGGCGGGATGGACCCCGGCACCTATGAAAAGGGCATGAACGTCATCATTCGGGAGTCGGAGCGGCTTTCTGGACTGGTGGAAGAACTGTTGGATTTCTCCCGGATGCAGAATGGCCGTATGACGTTGATGATGGCAAAAATCGACCTGTTGGCCGAACTGGGAGAAGCGGTGTATATGTTTACCGACCGGGCGGCAGCAGAACAGAAATACCTGCTTTATGAGGAGCCGGCCATGCTTTCCCCGGTTTTGGGGGACATCAACCGCCTGCGTCAGGTGTTTGTAAATATTATCGATAACGCGCTAAAATACACCGAGGAAGGCGGTACCATCCAAATCACTGCTTCTGAGCAGAATGGGTGGATCCGGGTAGTTATCAGCGATAACGGCTGTGGAATCCCGGCAGAACACCTGCCCAATGTAAAAAAGAAATTCTACAAAGCCAACCAGACAGTGCGGGGTTCCGGTATTGGACTGGCGCTGGCAGATGAGATTATGAAACTCCACGGCGGCAGCTTGGATATTGAAAGTCATGAAAATGTGGGGACGGCAGTGACCATCACTATCCCCGTGTTAAACAATGAGGAAGAGGGCTGACCCTTTTTCGGGAAAGGAAGTACTATGGCAGAAAAGACAAAGATCATTACCTCCATCGGCGGTCAGGCCCTGATGGAGGGAATCATGATGCGGGGACCCAAGGTAACGGCAGTAGGTGTGCGCAAACCGGATGGTTCCATTGAGGTGAGCGAACAGCCGACCCGCAATCTGAAAGACCGATACCCTATTTTAGGGTGGCCGATTATTCGAGGGACGGCAGCTATGATCGATTCTCTCCGAGTAGGATTTCAAGCGCTGAATGAATCAGCGGAAAAATCGGTGGAAGGTCTGGAAGAGGAGGAGCCCTCCCGGTTTGAAAAATGGCTTAACCGGGTCTTTGGAGAAAAGATCATGAATGTCCTCATGGGTATTGCCATGGTATTGGGAATCCTGATTGCAGTGGTGTTGTTTTTTATGCTCCCCACCTGGCTGGTGAATTTAATGAAGTTAGGAGTGGGAGAAGGTCTGGAGCCATGGCGTTCTCTTATTGAAGGCGTTATGCGCATTGCTATTTTTATTGGCTATGTGGCTTTGTGCGGCTTACAGCCCGATTTGCGCCGCACCTTTCAGTATCATGGAGCAGAACATAAAACTATTTTCTGCTATGAAAACGGCGAAGCGCTTACAGTGGAGAACGTGCGGCATCACAGCCGGTTCCACCCCCGGTGCGGCACCAGCTTTATGATTATTATGTTGGGTCTGGGCATTGTGGTGGGATTTTTCATCCCCTTTACCAACCCCCTGCTTCGTACAGTGGTCAAGCTGTTGTGCATTCCCCTAGTGATGGGTCTGGGATATGAGCTGATCCGCCTTTGCGGCCGCCGGGACAACCGCCTCACCCGCATTATTGCGGCGCCGGGGCTGTGGGTGCAGCGCATTACCACCAAGGAGCCGGACGACAGCATGATGGAGGTTGCCATTGCCGCCATGGAAAAGGTGATCCCCGAAAACGGAGAGGATCAGGTGAAGGTATGACCCTTTCAGCGCTGTATCGAATGGGAAAAGTGTCTTTACGCAAAGCAAACTGTGATAGCCCGGAGTTTGACGCGGCCTGTCTGGTAGAAAAGGTGTGGGGGTTAGACCGACAGGGACTGCTGCTCCATGGGAACCGGGAAGCCCTGCCCCAGGAGGAAGAAGCGTTTTTGCATATGATCGAGGAGCGGGCAAAGCACCGCCCTTTGCAATATATTTTGGGAAGCTGGCCCTTTATGGAGATGGAGCTTTTAGTAGGAGAGGGTGTGCTGGCTCCCCGGGAGGATACAGAAGTGGTGGTGCGTGCCGCCGCTTCTTTGCTGCAAAACACTTCCTCTCCCCTGTTTGGCATGGATTTGTGCGGCGGCACCGGCGCGGTGGCGCTGGGGCTGTGCTCCCTTGTTCCCCATCTGCGTATGGATTGCGTGGAATGGATGCCGGAGGCGTTTGCTTTTCTGGAGCAAAATACTCACCGTTTTGGAAAAGGACGGGTGCAGCCTGTGCGAGGGGATGTATTGGATGCCAAATCCGCGGAGAACCTCTTTCCCCATCCCGTGGATGTGCTCATCTCCAACCCGCCCTATGTACGGGCTGGGGAAATCCCGGATTTGCAGCCGGAAGTACAGCAGGAGCCCCACTCTGCTTTAGACGGCGGACAGGACGGCCTGATGTTTTACCGGGCCATTGCGGATTTTTGGATTCCAAAAGTAAAGCCTGGCGGCGTGGTGGCGGTGGAGATCGGCGAAGAACAGGCGCAGGATGTGTGCGAACTGTTTGCCAAAGCCGGCGTGAAAGAGCTT
The DNA here is from genome assembly GCA_944380795.1 of uncultured Clostridia bacterium. Lineage (GTDB taxonomy): Bacteria > Bacillota > Clostridia > Oscillospirales > Acutalibacteraceae > Heritagella_A. The sequence goes on from CALWIS010000034.1 coordinate 10,957, forward strand.
TGCATCCATCAGGATTTTGCAGGGCTGGATCGAGCCGTGACCGGGATTTATGTCGAATAAAAAATCAAACATAAGTTCGAATTTTTATGGGAAACCCGTTGCTTTTCCAAGGAAAGTCCGGTATAATAAGGACATCAAAAATGGAAATCGAATTTTTCAGCGGGAAGGATGATGATAGATGGCAGTTGATAAGGAAAAAGCACTGGAAACCGCGCTGGCGCAAATTGAAAAGCAGTTCGGTAAGGGCGCAGTCATGCGTTTGGGACAAAATGAGGCTATGCAGGTGGATGTAATTCCCACCGGCTCCCTCTCTTTGGATTTGGCACTGGGAATCGGCGGCCTGCCTAGAGGCCGTATTATTGAGATTTACGGGCCGGAATCCTCCGGTAAAACTACCTTGGCTCTGCATTGCGTAGCAGAGGGCCAGAAAGCCGGCGGATATGCGGCGTTTATTGACGTAGAGCACGCGCTGGACCCGGTGTACGCCGCGGCGCTGGGCGTGGATGTGGATTCCCTGCTGGTTTCCCAGCCGGATACCGGCGAGCAGGCGCTGGAGATCACCGAAGCGCTGGTGCGTTCCGGCGCTATCGATGTGATTGTCGTGGACTCGGTGGCGGCGTTGGTGCCCAAGGCGGAAATCGAAGGCGAAATGGGTGACACCCATGTGGGCTTGCAGGCACGGCTGATGTCTCAGGCACTTCGGAAGCTGGCCGGCGCTATTTCCAAATCCAACTGTGTGGCGATTTTCATCAACCAGCTGCGTGAAAAGGTGGGCGTGATGTACGGCAATCCGGAGGTCACACCCGGTGGCCGCGCCTTGAAATTCTATGCTTCTGTGCGTATTGACGTGCGCAAGGGCGATGCCATTAAAGAGGGTTCCGAGCGTATTGGCTCCCGTACCCGGGCAAAGGTTATCAAAAACAAAATGGCTCCTCCCTTCCGCGAGGCGGAGTTTGACGTGGTGTACGGCAAGGGAATCTCCCGCACCGGCGAACTGTTGGATCTGGCGGTAAAGCTGGATATTGTGCAGAAGAGCGGCGCGTGGTTCTCCTATAACGGCAACCGGCTGGGACAGGGCCGTGATAATTCCCGGGAATTTTTGGGTACCCATCCAGAGGTCGCCGGAGAAATCGAGGCCCAGGTGAAGGCCAATGTGGGCAAGTTGTTTGGAAAGGTGAAGCCTACCAAAGGAAGCCCCGCCAAGCCGGTAGAGGTACCGGTGGAGCCCCCCACACCGGAAGCCGCCGAAGGAAAATCCCGGGCATCGGCAGCGGCGGACATTGACATCATGGTGGATGACGACGAATAATGGAGATCACTGCAATTGAACCCCGCCGTAAGCGGCTTTCCCAGCTGTATCTGGACGGGGAAGCCGCTGTGAAGGTGGATACCGAAACGCTGATAAAAGCGGGCTGGAAGCCGGGGATGGAGATCGACGACGAGGAGCTCCACCAGCTTTTGCAGGAATCGGAAGCCCGGCGGGCAAAGGAAAAAGCATTGTATCTGTTGGAATACCGAAGCCATTCCAAAAAGGAGCTGGCGGATAAAATTAGCCGCACCACCAGCCGGGAAGCGGCTGAGGCCGCTGTGGACAAAATGGAGGAGCTGGGACTGGTAAACGACGAAGCCTATGGCCGTCAGATGGCGGAGTACCTGTTGGAAAAAAAGGGGTATGGTCTGCGTCGCGCCCGGCAGGAGCTGCTGCAAAAGGGCATCGACCGGGAACTCATCGAGGAGCTGCTGGAAGAACTGGCTCCTGACCCGGAGGAAAAGCTGCGGGAGATCGTGGAACGGAAATACCGGAACCAGTTGGATGATGAAAAAGGATACCGGCGCACGGTAGCAGCCTTGCAGCGTTTGGGATACGGCTGGGAGGATATAAAAACCGTGCTGGCAGAATTCCGAGGGGAGTAGAACAACAATTCGCGGCGGGGTAGCCCCCGCAGGCGATTCGCGAGGAAGCGGCATTAAAATTTGTACTTGCTACCCCGCGAACATAAAATTTTCGTCCACCTTTTATAAAAGGTGGCGGGAAATCCAAAAGGGCGGCGCCCTTTTGGCCGCTCTCCGCAGAGAGCGGAACTCTTATCCTGAAAGGCGCATTTTCGGGGGTGAATTGCCAAACATTCCGGGGGAATGTTTGGCAAGAGGGCCCCTTTTGCAAGAAAAAAGGGGCCCTGTTTCGTTCCTGCTGCATCTTTCCTCCGTTTTCCCAGCGGGAAAACCGGAACCTGAATGGTAGTTTTACAGGGGAAACCCCAGATGTGGGTTTCCCCTCGAAAATAGCCCACTGGGCTATTTTCTCACCCCTTCCTGTGTTTTTGGAAGGCAGAAAGAGTTCCGCTGTCTGCGGACAGCGGCCAGAGGGGTGTTGTTTGCCAGTGGCAAACGTTGAACACCGACCGAGCCGGCAGGCGAGACCCTGCCCCCTGAACCCCTCGCCAAAGGGACTAAGTCCCTTTGGAATCCGTACTTCGCGGGAAAACATCTGCAAACGGCAAGCGTTTTCCACGCGGACTGTTTTACACATTCAATGCGGTTTTGTGTCCCTCCGGGCATGAAACCCGGAAAGGATAGAAGACTATGAGCAAAGGTGTTATCCGAAAGGTCGCCGGGCCTTTGGTCATCGCCGAAGGTATGCGCGACGCCAACATGTTCGACGTGGTGCGCGTCAGCGAGCAGCGACTCATCGGCGAAATCATCGAGATTCACGGGGGCGACGCCTCCATTCAGGTATATGAGGAAACCTCCGGCCTTGGCCCCGGCGAACCGGTGGAGTCTACCGGCGAACCTCTGAGCGTGGAGCTTGGCCCCGGCCTTATCAGCAGCATTTACGATGGTATCCAGCGCCCACTGGACGCTATTATGGCCGTTTCCGGCAACAGCCTCCAGCGCGGCGTGGAAGTGCCTTCTTTGAAGCGGGAGGCGGTATGGCACTTTACCCCAACTGCAAAAGCCGGAGATTCCGTCACCGGCGGCGATGTACTGGGCACTGTGCAGGAAACCGAAGTGGTACTCCACAAAATCATGGTGCCCCCCGGAATCGTGGGCAAGGTGAAGTCCATCACCGAGGGTGACTACCATGTTACCGACACCGTAGCAATGGTGGAGGACGAAAACGGCGCGGAGTTCCCCATTACCCTGATGCAGAAATGGCCCGTGCGCCGTGGCCGCCCCTATCAGAAAAAGCTTTCCCCCGACCGCCCGTTGATTACTGGGCAGCGGGTCATTGATACCTTGTTCCCCATTGCCAAGGGTGGCGTGGCGGCAGTGCCCGGCCCCTTTGGCAGCGGCAAGACTGTGGTGCAGCATCAGCTGGCAAAATGGGCGG
>CALWIS010000035.1 GCA_944380795.1 uncultured Clostridia bacterium
TCCCCCGGAAGATTGCAAATTCATTTTTCAAAAATGCGCCCTGCGGGTTAGGGAATTTCGCCCGCTGCGGCGGGCGACCAAGGGGCTTTGCCCCTTGGGATTCCCCACGATTTTTTGAAAAAAATCGAGTAAAACTTTTTACGTCGCGGATTAGCAAGCCGAAAACTTAGAGCTTTCCCCCGCGTACTGTTTTTTATAAAATCCAGTGAAGCCCGACCAGGGAGAACACAATGGCTGTATGAATGGCCAGTCCAAGGATAACGCCCACCACACTGGCGGCAATCATGATTCGGTTGGTGCGCAGAATATCCTCCGGCTCGATTTCCCTCACAGCGTCCCCAATATAGGGTTTTTCCATCCGCTTGCCAAAATAACAGGCCGGGCCTGCCAGCTGGATTCCCAGCGAACCGGCACAGGCAGATTCTGTCTGTGCGGAATTGGGGCTGGCATGGTTGCGGCGGTCTCGCCGCCAGATCTTCCACGCGTTCTTGAGGTTCCCGCCTGCCAAGGGCGAAGCCACAATCCACAGCAGCGCCGAGATTCTGGACGGAATATAGTTTGCCACATCGTCCAGCTTGGCTGCCGCCCTGCCAAAATGCAGGTATTTATCGTTCTTGTACCCCACCATGCTGTCCATGGTATTGATGGATTTATAGGCAAGAGCCAACGGCGCGCCGCCAATAAGCATATACAATAGGGGTGCCAGTACACCGTCGGAAAAGTTCTCCGCCACAGTTTCCACCGTTGCCTTGATGACCCCCTGTTCCGAAAGCTGAGCAGTATCTCGGCCTACGATACGTGCTACAGCGTTCCGGCCGGCTTCTAGTCCCTCTGTTTTTAAGCGGCGGTACACATTGCGGCTTTCTTTGGCAAGGCACCGCATAGCCAGCGCCTGCCAGCACCAAAGGATTTGCAGCGCCAGCCCCAACAGGGGATGAATCCACCAGAACAGCCAGCACAACCCGCCGCTGATGAGCAGTGTCCCCACTGGTAAAGTAAACGCTAGAATTCTACCGCCGGTGCGCTCTCCCTCGGGCGTTTGGGGCAAATGGCGGCGCAGCCACTTTTCCAACCGGGAAATGGCTTTTCCCATCCAAATCACCGGATGGGGCATTTTTTCCGGGTCACCCAGCAGACAATCCAGCAGGAACCCACACAGAACCGCCGTCCAGATCATGCTTCTTTCCTGCCTTCCTGATTTTCCTTACGGACGTACTGCACTTCTTCCACCAGCTGCAAGGTGTGTTCGTTGTGCCAGATATCCGCATCGGCTTCCAGCACATAACCGCCTGCATTGGGGCCGCACCAGTGGTAGTAATCATAGCGGGGCAGGCCGTACCGTTCCATAATAGCCATCTGACTGCCGCCGTGAGCCATAATCACCAGCATTTCCTCTCCGTTTTCCAGTGCTTCCTCCACCAGCGGTACAAAGGCGTTACAGGTTCGGTCGCAGAATTCCGCTTTCCGCTCTCCGCCGGGACAGCGTCCTTCGCAGTATTCGCCTACCCACGCGATGTATTCCGGGTCACGCTCCATCTCGATGTAATTGCGTCCCTGAAAAATACCAAAGCACATTTCCCGGAAGTCGTCTATCACTACCTGTTCCGCTTCTGGAAACAGGATGTCCGCCGTACTCCGGGCACGGATTAACGGAGAAACATAAACTTTCTTGGGAGAAATATCCGCCCGAACTAGTTGAGCCCGGCCTTCCTCGGAAAGAGGAATATCCAGCGTGCCCTGATACCGCTTTTCTACATTATAACTCGTTTGCCCGTGGCGTAACAAATAAATTTTCACAGTGTTTCCTCCCCTTTTAAGACTGTGGGAATCTCGCAGAATACCCGAATGACGGTATCGGCATTTTTCGCCAGCAAACATGCAAGCCGTCCCGCAGCCTCCCGGGCCGCGCGTTCTTCGGCGGTGGCGGGTACGATGCCGCCTCCCACTTCTGTAGCGATAACCACCTGTTTTTGCGAAAGCTCTTCTGCCAGCTGTTCCAGATTTTCAGAACTGGCGGCAAGCTCCTGCACATCCCAAATCGCGTTCTGGGAGAGGGCTTCCTCGTCCCAGTGCTTCCATTCTTTTACAAAAGTCTTTTTTCCGCTGTAGAGCGGCCCTGTTACGAAAACCATTTCATTCCCTCCAACAATTGCACCGCTGCTAACGTACCCAGCATCCAAATCTCTGCCCGCTGCAAAACCCATCCGGCCAGATCGCCGGTGATACCACCGAATTGCTTTAATGCAGTGTGGTAATACCGCCACATCACCCAGCCAGCTGCCAGTACCATGGCAGCGCCAGCCAGACCGCCTACCACAATCAAAGCCACTGCCAGCAGCACTGAAGCCGTCAACAGCACGGCACGAACCTTCTTTTTATCCGCAGCCGCGGCAAAGGTGTGGGCAAGGCCGGTATTTTTGGCAAGGGGGAACGCCGCATTGGCGAACCCGGAAAGACTGCGTTCCAGCACAAAGGCAAGGCCCATGCACCACAGCGCCCGGGCGCCCCACCTGACAGAAGCACACAGAGCAAAATATACCACAAACCAGGTGCAAAGCCGAATCACGGCAAAAGCGCCGCAGCGGGGGTCTTTTAAAATCTCCCGCTTTTTCTCCGGGGAACCATAGCTTCCCAACGCGTCGCTGGTATCGGCATAGCCATCCAGATGAATGCCGCCGGTCACCAGTACAGGGATGGCACACAGTCCGCCTGCCTGCAGCAGCACAGAACCGCCTACATAGCCCATCAGTGCAACCCATCCCCAGCAGAAAAGCCCGCACACGGCCCCGATTAAAGGGAAGGCACACAGGGAATACCGCATATTTTTTTCCGTCCACTCCGGCTGCGGGCAGGGAATGGCGGAAAACATAGCAAAAGCTACGGCGATGGTTTGAAAAAAGTTCATGTTGTTCTCCCCTTTCCCTTGTGGCACACAGGGCAACCGCACACCACTTCATACACGGTATCCGCTTCTTTGGCCAGCATCCGGTTTACCTCTGCCAGTATCCGTAAATATCGCAGGGTGTCCCCCTCATAATTGGAACCACCGCTAAATACCTCATTAGAAACGATGACCAGCTCTTCGCACTGGCCTTTCAGATGCCGGATTCCCCGCTGGATGGACTCTACCGCATCGTCTCCGGCACCGTCCGGGCTATATAGCTCATTGGCTACCAGATTGCTCATGCATTCCAGCAACACTACCCCTTTACGGGGCAGCGTGACCTGTTCCAGATTGACAAAGCACTCTACCGTTTCGAACTGCTTTTTCGCCCGCATTTCCCGGTGGCGGCGAATACGCGCCCGACATTCGTCGTCAAAGGGCTGCATGGTGGCAATATAATATCGGGGCAGGCTTCCGGCATCCAG
>CALWIS010000036.1 GCA_944380795.1 uncultured Clostridia bacterium
TCAGCTTCCAAACATTGGAACGTCTCTTGTTCTGTCTTGCGCTGGATACTTTTCTCTTGGGTACCGCCATCGATCAGCACCTCCTTATATAAATTCATGATTGTATCAGTTGTTGAAGAACCTCTAAACGAGGGTCTATCCGTGTTTTATTGCAGCCGCAGTCCCCTTCATTGAGGTTTTTACCGCATTGGCTGCACAGTCCTTTGCAATCGGGTTTACAAAGGAACTTAGAGGGAAGTTCCAGCAGGATATCTGCCCGCAGGAGCTCGTCCACATCGATTTTTTCATCCTCTACCTGGATATAATCGTCGTTATCCTCCTGATTCAGAGTACGCACCAGCCCGTGAGAAAAGCGGTAACGATACTCGCTGCGAATCGGTTCCAAACAGCGGTCACAGGGAATTTCAAAAGTGAAGGTCACTTCTGCTTCCATTTTAGCCTCTCCCGCAAACGCGGTCACCGTACCGGTATAGGAGACTGGGGAAACAAAAGGATGACTGCCGCTGATGTCTGTATCCGACATGGAGAAACTCCCCGAAAAAGGCAGCTCCTTAATCTCTTCTACAAATATCCTACGCAAATCCAGCAGCATGATACCACTCCACGATTTCAGTTCATTGGATGAAAACATCAGACTTAATTATAATGGAGACAAAGCCATTTGTCAACAAAAAAATACAGTTTTTGTGGCCCTGATTTCTCCATCCCATATTGTACTCCTTTCTTCCCCATTTTGCAAGTGTCATTCCACCCGAAAAAGCATGCCGGACAGGGGCGGAATATCTACGCGCACCGTTCCCTCCCGGCTAACCGGCAATGATTCTTCCCGCTCCACGGTGTTTCCTCCCCAACGCTGCCAGTCGCTGTGCAGCAGCAGGGTCACCCCTTTGGCACTGGGAATTTTCATCTCATATCCTAACACCGGGCGGTCGTCCAGATTCAGCACCACAGCCAGCGTTTCCCAGGAGCCTTTGCGCAAAAAGGCATAGGTGCAGGTACCGTCTTTTTCGCAGTCCAGCCACTGGAAACCCTCCTGCCGGTAATCGTATTCATAAAGTGCCGGGTGGCGGCTATACAATAGGTTCAATTCTTTAATATAGTGGTACAAACTGTCGTGGAGGGGATATTTTAACAGCTCCCAATCCTGTTCCCGCTTTTCGTCCCACTCCCGGAAATGGCCGATCTCATTGCCCATAAAGTTCAGCTTTTTCCCCGGATGGGTCATCATATATAAATACAACGTCCGGGCCTGGGGGAACTTGCGGTCATAGTCCCCGTTCATTTTTTGCAAAATGGTGGCCTTGCCGTGTACCACCTCATCGTGGGAGAAGGGGAGCAAATAACTGTCATTATAATAGTACATCATGGAGAAGGTGAGCTTGTGGTACTGCTCCTTCCGCTCTGCCGGGGACATCTGGAACACCGAAAGGGTATACTGCATCCAGCCCAACCCCCATTTGTAATCAAAGCCCAATCCCCCCTTATCCACCGCCTCCGTCACTCGGGTGAATTCCGTGGAGTCCTCGGCAATGAGCATACATCCCGGGACCCTCTCCTTGACCTCCCGATTCATCTCCCGGACAAAACTCACCGCCATACCGTTGACCCCACGGGCCGGGTCTCCCTGCCAGTAAAGAATCCGGCTGATGGCGTCGAAGCGGATTCCGTCAAAATGATATTCTTCCAACCAGTAGCACACCGCCGATTGCAAGAAGCTGCGCACTTCTCCCCGGGAGTGCATGAAGTTGCAGCTCCCCCACTCGCTGACCCCCACATCGTTGCTGGGGTATTCATATAGGAAAGTACCGTCGTACTTATGCAGTCCATAGTCGTCCAGGGCAAAGTGCACCGGCACAAAATCTAAAATCACGCCAATGCCGTTGCGGTGGCAGGCATTGATAAAGGCTTTCAGCTCCACGGCGGTGCCATAGCGGGAAGTCGGGCTGAAAAAGCCGGTGTTCTGGTATCCCCAGGATTCATCCGCCGGGTGCTCGCAGATGGGCAACAGTTCAATATGGTCGTAGCCGCATTCCTTTACATAGGGAACCAAAAGTTCCGCCAGCTCTGTATAGGTATAGAAATCGTTGAGCCCCTCCCCTTTGCGCCGCCAAGAACCCAGATGCACCTCATAAATGTTGAGAGGGCGGTTTTTGCAGTTGTTGCGTCCTTTCATCCAGGTATCGTCCTCAAAGTCATAGTCCAGCGTGCGGATCACAGACTGATGGGCAGGACGCAGCTCCATGCCGTAGCCATAGGGGTCGCAGTGGTCGGTATAAGTGCCGTCGTGATAGATGCGGTACTGGTATTTTTGCCCCTCCCTGGCTTCCGGCAAAACACACTCATAGAAATTCCCGTCAAAAGCCTTTTCCATGGGGACCTCTTCTCCTCCGGTGCACTCCCCAATCAAGGAGACCCTTTCTGCACCAGGGGCAAAGGTGCGGAAAATAAAACCCTTCCCCTGTGGATGTACTCCCAGCCAACGATGGGCATCAAAAGACTTTCCTGTATAGAAGCTGTAAAAATCCATTTTTCTTCCTCCCTTTTGCCGAGGCCATTTGCAGTCAATTTTTAGATTGCTGATGATGCTGAAAAAGGAAAATTTTTAGACATCATGAACTAGGGCCTCTTTTTTCTTGCAAAACGGGCCCTCTTGAAAAATATTCCCCCGGAATATTTTTCAATTCACCCCCGAAAAAAAGCCCTATGGCATGGGAATTTCGCCCGCTGCGGCGGGCGACCGGTGACGCTGTCCCCTGGACCCCTGCGATTTTTTGAAAAAAATCGAGTAAAACTTTTATGTTCGCGGCGAAGCCATTACAAATTTTGAAGAATCTCCTCGCGAACTGGTACAATCATTCTTCTCCTGCAATCTCAGCAATTTTATTGACTGCTGTTGATTTTCTTTCTATACTAATTATATAAAAAAGATGGCAGCTTCTCAATCGACGATTTACAGAAAAGGTCGCAAAGACAACGTTTTTCGATATGTGTCTATTATCTTTTAGAAAGGGGCGATCACATGGACCCGCGCAAACAAAAAACCCAAACCAGCATCATCAACGCCTTTATCCAGCTTCGCGCCCGGAAGCCTTTAGAGAAGATCACTGTCCGGGAGCTTGCCCAGTTGGCAGACATCAATAAGGCTACTTTTTATCTCCACTATCAGGACGTGTACCAGCTTTCCCACACTTTGGAGGCGCAGACCATCCAATCCATTCTGGCAGACATTCGGCATCCGGAATACTTCTTCCAACAGCCAGCCGTGTTTATCCAGGAGCTGCACTGCGCCATTTTAGGACAAGGGGCACTGCTGCACATCCTTTTTCCCGGCAATTACAGCCAGATTTTAGCCGACCGCCTGCTGGAAGGGCTGCAAAACTATTTGGCGCAAATCTACCCTGGACGCAAGCCCACCTTAAAAGAGGACGTTACTCTGGCTTACATGGTATACGGCTCCTATTTTGCCTATACCCTACATCAAGACCACCCGGAAGAGACCCTGAAGGTGACAGCGGAGATTTCAGAACTGATTCAAAGCCACTACCAAAAGCCGCCCGAAAACACGGATTTCTGCAATCCCACCCCTCCTGCGCAGGGCACAGAAGAGCATTAAAATTGCCCCCTGCGGCAAAAACCACAGGGGGCAATTTAGAGCAAAATAATTTAATCCAGATCGCCCTGTTCCAAGCAGAACATGACAAACTCGCTAAACAGGGAGTTGGACCAAGCAAACCACGGACGGGTAAACTTGCTGGGATCGTCCTTATGGAATCCCTCGTGCATAAATCCAGTGTCAGCATCGCTGTTTTCCAGCATATCCAGCAGCTGGAGACGCTCTTCCCGGCTGGTGCTGGTAAGGCCCTGCATCGACAGGGCAATATGCCAGATGTACTCCGGCGGTGTGTGGGGGCTGCCTACGCCCTTGGCAAAGCTTCCCTCAAAATAGAAGGGATTCTCTTCGCTGAGCACATACCGGCGGGTATTCTGATAAATCTCATTATCCGGCTCGCAGTAGCCCAGATACGGGATGGACATCAAGCTGGGCACGTTGGCGTCGTCCATATGGGTATAGTGGCCCAGGCCGTCGGTCTCATAGGCATAGATTTTGCCAAACTTGGGATGATCCACTACGCCGTAATTCTCGATGCCCTCCCGAATCTCTCCGGCCAGCATCTCCGCCTCGTTGGCCAATGCTTCGTCGTTGGCCACCTTACGGCAGATCTCGGCCAGATAGCCCAGCACCACACAGGCGAACATATTGGAGGGAATCAGATAGGGGTATACGCAGGAATCATCGCTGGGACGGAAGCCGCACCAGGTCATGCCGGTTACGGCGCAGGGAGCACCCTTGCCGTTGTGGCTCAGGGTATCCTGAGCTAAATCGGTCTTACGGATAAAGTAATAATCGGAATCCTCGGCATGGTTCTGCTCCTTCTCCCACAGGCCCACGATGAGCTCCATGGTATCAAAGAAGTTCTGGTCAAAAATGTCGGTACGGCCCGTGGTTTTCCAGAACAGCCAAGCCAACTGGATGGGATAGCACAGGGAATCTACCTCATATTTCCGCTCCCATACCCAAGGGCCCTGACGGGGCTCGTCCGGCTCCCAGCACTGGTTGTTGGGCTCGGAGTTAAAGGCGTTGGCATAGGGGTCGATGTTGATGCAGAAAAGCTGACGGCGGATCAGTCCGGCAATCAGGTCGGCCACATCCTTTTGATGGGCAGCCAGAGGCAGGTAATGACGCACCTGGGCAGTGGAATCCCGCAGCCACATAGCGGGGATATCACCGGTGAGGACAAAGGTGGTGCCGTCCTCCAGCTGGCGCACGGTGGTGTCCATGGTGTTGGGGTAGCAGTTGCGGAACAGCTGGGCCAGCTTGGGGCGGGATGCCAGCTTTTCACAGATGCGGTCGATTTCAGGTTTCAAATTAGGCAATGCCATTGATAAACAGCTCCGTTCTTTTTATTATAATCGGTCTTAGCCGCGCTCGGGTCCCATTTCCGGCTCATCATAGTCAACGCCGAAGGTCTCCACGGTCACTTTTTCCATGATCTGGTCCTCATAGGGGCGGTCGCTGTAGTCTCTCTTGGCAGAAACGATGGCATCAGCAGCTTCCATGCCCTCGATCACCTTGCCAAAAGCTGCGTACTGGCCGTCCAGATGGGGAGCGTCTGCCACCATAACGAAAAACTGAGAGCCTGCGCTGTTGGGACGCATGGAGCGGGCCATAGACAGCACGCCGCGAGTATGGCGCAGATCATTTTTAAAGCCGTTGGCGGAAAATTCGCCTTTGATTCCATAGCCGGGGCCGCCCATACCGCTGCCCTCCGGGTCTCCGCCTTGAATCATAAAGCCGGGGATCACACGATGAAAAATGGTCCCGTCATAAAATCCCTTTTTCACAAGGGAGATAAAATTGTTTACGGTATTGGGGGCTACTTCCGGATACAGTTCCGCTTTAAAAGTGCCCGCTGTGGTCTGAAATGTCACAATAGGATTGCTCATTGGATTCTCCTCCGTTCTAAATGGAAAGATGATTGTCTTTATTATACCTGCCCAGCAACAAAAAAACAACCAAAATTATCCCTTTCCTTTGTATCATTTTGAAAAAAACTTTCCTGCTGGTTCTTTCTTTGGGAATATGGTATACTGTTGATATCATACCGGACGCAACAAGGAGGACCCGCTATGAAATTGATATCTTGGAATGTAAACGGCCTTCGCGCCTGTTTGGGCAAGGGCTTTTCGGAATTTTTTGAGGAAATGCAGGCAGATTTTTTCTGTTTACAAGAAACCAAAATGCAGCCGGAACAAGCGGACGTTACTTTTCCCGGCTATAGCATGTACTGGAACTCCGCCGAAAAAAAAGGCTATTCCGGCACAGCGATTTTTACCAAAAGGGAACCGCTTTCTGTCTCTTATGATATTGGCGACCCGTCTCATGTTGGCGAGGGACGGAGCATCACCCTGGAAATGGAGGATTTTTACCTGGTGACGGTGTATACCCCCAATTCACAACGGGATTTGGTGCGTATTCAGTACCGCATGGAATGGGAGGACGCCTTCCGGCGTTACTTAATGGAGCTGGACGCCAAAAAGCCGGTGATCGTTTGCGGGGACATGAATGTGGCCCATCGCCCCATTGACCTGAAAAACCCCAAGCCCAACATCGGCAATGCCGGGTATTCCTATGAGGAGCGAGGCAAGTTTTCGGAGCTGCTGGCCAGCGGTTTTGTGGATACCTTCCGCACCCTGCATCCTGAGGAAACAGGGGCCTATACCTGGTGGTCCTATATGGGAAATGCCCGGACCAACAACACGGGATGGCGTATCGACTATTTTCTCACCTCCCAGCGGCTTCTGCCCCGGGTAAAGGAAAGCAAAATCCACGCGGAAGTACTGGGCAGCGACCATTGCCCCATCGAATTGATTTTGGAATGACGGACAGCGTTTGCAGGGTTCTGCAAACGCTGTTTTGCATAATTTTTTTGATAAATTTGCAAAAATATAGAAAAATGTTATATAATAGAAGGGGAAATCTTACCGGATTCCCTCTTACCAACCGTCCAGACTTTACCTCAGCAAGGAGGGGACTTTATGAAACTATACTTTTATGGAGCAGACAAAGAAGTGACCGGCAGCTGCCATTGCATTGAAGCCTGTGGAAAAACATTTCTGGTAGACTGCGGCCTGCACCAGGGTGGGAACGAAGAAATGAATCAGGACCTTCCCTTCAAAGCTTCCCAAATTGATTTCGTTATTGTGACCCATGCCCATATCGATCACAGCGGCCGCCTTCCCCTTCTGGTACGGGAGGGATTTACCGGCCGGATCTTTGCTACCGGCGCCACCTGTGACCTGTTGGACATTATGCTGATGGACAGCGCACGCATCCAAGAAATGGATGCAGAAATGGAAAACCGGAAAGGTCGGCGCGCCGGACGGGAAGAAGCAGAACCTTTGTACACTGTGCAGGACGCCGAAAACACCCTGTCCTATCTTACCCCGTGTATATACGGGCAGACTATTACCCCCGCTCCTGGGATCTCCTTTACTATGACCGATGCCGGACATCTGCTGGGCTCCGCCAGCGTTACCCTGCGATTGACGGAGGGAGAGGTTACCAAAACCCTGGTGTTTTCCGGCGACATTGGAAGCCCCAACCGCCCCATTATCCGGGACCCACAATATCTTTCGGATGCCGATTATGTAATTATGGAATCCACTTATGGCAACCGGGAGCATGACCGGGTAAAGGATTACCATACCGAATTGGCCCAAATCATCGACGATACCCTTTCTCAAGGCGGCAATGTGGTGATCCCCAGCTTTGCAGTAGGGCGCACACAGGAATTGTTGTATCTTTTGCGGGAGATCAAAGAGCAGGGCCTAGTAAAACGACACCCCAATTTTCCCGTTTACGTAGACAGTCCTCTTTCTGCCAGAGCCACCAACATTTACAGCGGCGACCTCACAGGCTATAGA
>CALWIS010000037.1 GCA_944380795.1 uncultured Clostridia bacterium
CCCCGCACACCACATGCATCCCAGCATAGCCCAAAACGGTATTTCCTTCTACAGCCACTAAGAACACCGCCGCTGGATTGGAAAGCTCCTCCGCCAGCGCCTGACGGCTCCACGGGTGGGAAAAGCACTCCTGTTCCAATCGCGCCAGTTCATCCAGATAACGCTCTTCCATGGGGACAATTTTCATGCCTTCTCCTTTTCCCGGGAAAAGAGCAGCTCCCGAATCCGCTGGGCAATGCGGTCCCGGCACGCACGATAATCCTCTATGGTGCCGCCATAGGGATCTTCTACATCCAAAACCAACAGCTTTTCCTGCGGGATTCCACCGTCGGATAGCAGCATATACTGGTCATCAGTCATCACCACCAGCATATCCCAGCTTTTCAGCTTTTCTTCTGTCACACAGTCTGCCCGGTGGCGGGAAATATCTATCCCGATTTCCTCACATACCTGCCGCGCCCAAGGGGTCACCCGCTGCCCTTTTACGGCGGATACCCCGGCGCTGGCACATTCGGCCTCAATTTCCGGGAACTCCTTGACCATCTCGTTAAAAATACCCTCTGCCATAGGACTACGGCAGGTGTTGCCAGTGCAAATAAAAAGAACTCGAAGTTTACTCATGATTGCTCCTCCTTTATTGCCTTGCGGGGAGCGGGACCGCATACCCGCTCCAAAAACCAAGAAAATTCCCGTTCCACTACTTCCTTTTCCCCAGACGTATAATACGAATGCCAAGAGTTTTGCAGCCATACCACCCGGCAGGCAGCATTTTTCATCCCGGCAGAAAGATCTATGGCACTGCGCCAGTGAACCACCTCGTCCCGGCGGGACTGGACAATGGTCACCGGCACCCGCACCTTGGGCAATTCCTCCCGCACCCGGTTCATAAGCCTTTGCAGGTCGGCCACCCGCGGCAGCATTTGCAGATACCGGGGCGGAGCCATCCTGCCCACGCTGTTTACCTCCCTGTAGGTTTGAGAAACCACATCCAGATACTTTTGCGGGGCAAATACCGCTTTTAAACCATTGGCGGTGCCCCGGGCGGTAAAATGGATGGAAAGAGGCGTATTCAACAAAAACACCCCCGCCACATGGGTCTCTGGAAACAAGCTGACGTGCAGAGCCATAAGCCCACCCATGGAATGCCCCACCAGCAGCACTTTTTTATATTTCAGGGCATACCGCCGGATTTTTTCCAGTGAGGCGCGCACCCACTTTCTGCCCGGCGTACGCGTAAACTCCTTGCCGGTGCCACCGTGTCCCGGCAAAAGCAGGGAGGCAATGCTGTATCCCTTTTCCCACGCCTGCCGAGAAAGCTCCCAGAACTGGCTGGGACTCCCAAAAAAGCCATGGATAAAAATCACGATGGTATCCGCGCCCTCTCGTTCCCGGTAATAGGGGCGGTGAGGATGTGCGCGGTCAAAGGGCTCCATAGGCTCACTTCCTTTGATAAATGAGAAAATCAAACCGGATCTCTGTTTTTAGATGTTCCGTCTGCGCCAAACGGCGGCTGCCGGATTCCGGCGTTTTCCAGTAATACGGGGTCATGGCAAACAGATTTTGAATCTGTTCTCGGTCGTCCAGCACCAGTGTATCCTCCACCGTGTCCCTCCGCACGAATGTAAATCCCGGATATTCGGTTTCCCGGTACTCGTTTTCATAGGGGGCGTCGTAGAGAATCTCTTTTAGCCCATACAGGTGCCGGGGGCCGGGCACTGCCAAAATCATCACGCCGCCGGGCTTTACCACCCGCTGGCATTCCTGTGGCACAATAGGGGCGAACACATTGGTCAGACAGTCTACGGAATTTTCTACCGCCGGAACCGCAAAAGCGCTGGCTACGGCAAACTGGCATCCCTTATACTTTCCCGCTGCCGCTTTTACTGCGGACTTTGAAATATCAAAGCCTGCGATCCGGGGAAACAGACCTTTCTCCCGGAGATAGGCTTCCATTTTTCCGGTGTAATATCCCTCTCCGCAGCCGGCGTCCAGCAAAAACGGGGACGGAATCTCCCGAAGAAATTCCCACACCAGCCCGCAGAGCTTTTCCGCAAAGCAGCCGTAAGCGCCGCTCTCCAGAAAGGCCCGGCGAGAGTTTACCATTTCTTTGGTGTCCCCCGGCTCCTTGGAGTGCATCCGGTTGGGGGGCAGCAGGTGGGTATACCCCTGTCGCGCCCGGTCAAAGCTGTGGCCGTTTTCACAGAACAACCGGGTTTTTTCCATCTGCAAAGGGCCGCCGCAGATGGGGCAGCAGAACAGGCAGCTTTCCATTACAGCGCCCCCTGTTCTTTTTGCAGGGCATAGAGGTCCCGCACCAGAATTTCCAAGTCGTGGAAGGTGCATAGCTCGCCCGCTCTCCGGCGAAACTCCGAAGCTCCCCGCAGGCCGTGCATATACCAGCCCACGTGCTTTCTGGCTTCCCGCATCCCCACATTTTCGCCCTTGTCCTCGCACAAATCCTTCATATGCCGGAGCATTACCAGCATCCGCTCGTTAAAGCCCGGCCCGGGCAAAATGCGGCAGCTATCGGTGAGGTACATATTGATCTGCTGGAAAATCCACGGGTTGCCAAGCGCTCCGCGGCCCACCATCACCAAATCGCAGCCGGTCTGTTCCAGCATTAAGGCGGCAGACTGGGCGTCCACTACGTCCCCGTTGCCGATGACCGGCACCTTGACCGCTTCTTTTACCTGACGAATGGCCTCCCAGTCTGCCGGGGGCTGGTACATCTGGGTACGGGTGCGTCCGTGGACGCAGATAGCAGCGACTCCCGCCTGCTCGCAGATCTTGGCCACTTCTACACAGTTGATGCTGTTTTCATCCCAGCCTTTGCGGATTTTTACGGTGACAGGCACCTCCACCGCCCGGCTCACCGCTTCTACAATGCGGCCGCACAGGTCGGGGTTTTTCATCAGGGCGCTGCCGCTGCCGTTATTGGCGATCTTGGGGGCGGGGCATCCCATATTGATGTCGATAGCGTCCGGGGAAAAGGCCATGGCCTTTTGGGCGGCAAGAGCCATAACCTCCGGCTCGTCGCCAAAAATCTGGATGGCCGCCGGATGCTCGTTTTCATCCAACCGCATTAAAAGGGGCGTTTTTTTATCTTTAAATTGCAGGGCTTTGGCGCTCACCATTTCGGTAACGCAATAGGCCGCGCCAAACTGCCGGCACAGCCGCCGGAAGGGCCGGTCGGTGACCCCGGCCATGGGCGCCAGCACCGCTTTGCCCTGTATTTCCATGGTTCCGATCTTCAAATTACATCGTTTCCTTTCGAGGGTTTCAATCGTTTACAGTATACCACTTATCAAGGACGGCGAAAAGTGGTATACTAAAATAATCCAAAGGGAAGGTTGGACTGGGTTTCCTGTTTTGCCTTTCAGGGAAACAGGAAATAGACAGTATCTAAAAGGGAAGCAGGGGACTCTGATCTCGCCTGCCGGCTCGGTCGGTGTTCAACGTTTGCCACTGGCAAACAACACCCCCTGCCCCCACCACCTTTTATAAGCAGTATCTCTATCGTGGAAAGCTGGACGAGCAGACCGCTAAGAAGATAAAACGGCGAAAAGTTGAATTTGACGGAGGATTTTATGAAGATAAATGATATTGAAACTTCAAGACTTTTATTAAGAGGATTCACGAAAGAAGATGATTTGTGGGCATATAGTATCTGGAACAATCCAGAGATGGGACAATATTTGCCAGATGAAGCAAAAGAAGAAATAGATGATGAATATTTGAAAATGTTAGAAGGCTTAGGTGAGGATGAGGAATGTTGTTATTTGATCCCTGTTTTTAAGAATTCATTGGAACGGGTTGGCACATGCAGTTTCATGATAAGTGATGACAAGAAAGTGTACGATATTGCTTATTGCGTCCATAAGAATTTTTGGTGTCAAGGCTATGCAACTGAAATCGCTCAGGGAATGATAGATTATGCTCGTAGTCAAGGGGCTGAGAAAGTAACGATTTATGTGGCTCAAGAAAATGCCGCTTCTAATCGGG
>CALWIS010000038.1 GCA_944380795.1 uncultured Clostridia bacterium
GCTGGGCTTCGCCGACAAGATGACCCACATCTCCACCGGCGGCGGCGCTTCCCTCGAATTCCTGGAGGGCCTGGTTCTGCCGGGTATTGCCTGCCTGAACGAGAAGGACGCCTAATCAATGTGAACACAGGGCGGGAGAGTCTCAGGCTTTCCCGCCCTTTTTCAACCAATATCCTATTTACGAGAAAGGAAGTTCCGTCATGAACAAAGCTGTTAGAAAGGCTGTTATCGCCGGTAACTGGAAAATGAATAAGACCCCCGCCGAGGCTAAAGAGCTGCTGAATGCCATCGCTCCCCTGGTAAAGGACGCTGGCTGCGACGTAGTTGCTTGTGTTCCCTATGTGGATCTGCAGACCGCTCTGGAAGCTACTGCTGGCACCAACATCAAGATCGGTGCTGAGAACTGCCACTGGGAGCCCTCCGGCGCTTTCACCGGCGAGATCTCCGCTGATATGCTGGCTGCTATGGGCGTTGAGTATGTCATCACCGGCCACAGCGAGCGCCGCACCTACTTCGGCGACACTGACGTGACCGTTCAGAAGCGCACCCGTGCCGCCCTGGATAAGGGCTTAACCGTTATCGTTTGCGTAGGCGAGTATCTGGAGCAGCGTGAGCAGGGCATCACCGCTGAGCTGGTTGCTATGCAGACCAAGATCGCTCTTCAGGGCGTTTCCAAGGAAGAACTGGCCCGCGTTATCATCGCTTATGAGCCTGTGTGGGCTATCGGCACCGGCCGCACCGCTACTGCTGAGCAGGCCAACGAGGTTTGCGCTGTGATCCGTGGCGTGATTAAGGACCTGTACGACGCTGAGGCTGCTGAGAAGATGGTCATCCAGTACGGCGGCTCCATGAACGCCAAGAACGCAGCCGAGCTGCTGGCTCAGCCCGACGTGGACGGCGGTCTGATCGGCGGCGCTTCCCTGAAGCCTGCTGACTTTGCTGAGATCGTAAAGGCTGCTACTGTCGGCTGATTTCATAAAAAAATCGGGGCTTCTTCCCTTGAGGCCCCCTGAATAGAAACAGGGGGCTGGCGCGGCGTTTGCCGTATCAGTCCCCCGTTTGCTGTTTTTTGTTTTAACTTTTGCTTTTCACTTGTTGCGGCTCTGCCGCAGAAAGGAATGATTCCCATGAAAAAACCTCTCGTTCTGATGATTCTGGACGGTTTTGGCTGCGCTGCCAAAGAGGGCAACGCTATTGCCGCCGCCAAGAAGCCCAATATCGACGCTCTGTTTGCCTCTAACCCTGTCACCCAGATCGGTGCTTCCGGCATGGACGTGGGCCTGCCCGACGGCCAGATGGGTAACAGCGAGGTGGGCCACACCAACATGGGTGCCGGCCGCATTGTGTATCAGGAGCTGACCCGCATCACTAAGTCCATTCAGGACGGTGCATTCTTTGAAAACGAGGCTTTTGTCTCCGCTATGGAAAATGCCAAGAAGAACGACAGCGCCCTGCATCTCATCGGCCTGCTTTCCGACGGCGGCGTGCACAGCCACAACACCCACCTGTATGCCTTGGTGGAGATGGCTAAGAAATTCGGCCTGACCAAGGTCTATGTCCACTGCCTGCTGGATGGCCGTGACGTGCCCCCCAGCTCCGGCAAGGACTATGTACAGCAGCTTTCCGACAAGCTGGAAGAAATCGGCGTAGGCAAGATTGCCACCGTGATGGGCCGTTACTATGCCATGGACCGTGACAACCGCTGGGAGCGCGTGGAGAAGGCTTATGCCGCTATGGTATACGGCGAGGGCGAGAAGGCTGCCTGCGGCGTTTGTGCAGTGGCCAACTCCTATGACAAGGACGTGACCGACGAGTTTGTAGTTCCCTGCGTGGTAGACGGCGCTGCCCCCATTCAGGCCAATGACTCCGTGATCTTCTTCAACTTCCGTCCTGACCGTGCTCGTGAAATCACCCGTACCTTTGTGGACCCGGATTTCAACGGTTTTGAGCGCCGCAACGGTTTCTTCCCCCTGACCTATGTGTGCATGACCCAGTATGACGCTACCATGCCCAACGTACAGGTCGCCTTCAAGCCCCAGAGCCTGAAGAACACCTTGGGCGAGTACCTCTCCGCCAACGGCAAGACCCAGCTGCGTATTGCCGAAACTGAGAAGTACGCTCATGTAACCTTCTTCTTTAACGGCGGTGTAGAGACCGTTTACGAGGGCGAGGACCGCATTCTGGTGAAGTCCCCCAAGGTTGCTACTTATGATTTGCAGCCCGAGATGAGCGCTTATGAAGTCACCGACAAGATGGTGGAAGCTGTAAAGAGCGGTAAATATGACGTTATCATCCTGAACTACGCTAACTGCGACATGGTTGGCCACACCGGCGTATTTGATGCTGCTGTGAAGGCTGTAGAAGCGGTGGACGAGTGCGTAGGCCGTGTAACCGAAGCTATCCGCGAGATGGACGGCGTGCTACTGCTGACCGCTGACCACGGCAATGCAGACCGCATGGTGGATGTTGACGGCAGCCCGTTTACTGCCCACACCACCAACCCGGTACCCTTCTGCGTGGCAGGCTATTCCTGCGAGCTGCGCGAAGGCGGCCGTCTGGCTGACATTGCCCCCACCATGCTCCAGATCATGGGCCTGGCCCAGCCGGAGGAAATGGACGGCAAGAGCTTGATTAAATAAGAATAAAATTACAAGAAAATGCCGGGCGGTGATAAAACCGTCCGGCATTTTGTTTTTCATGGAAGATAGGTCTGGTAGAAATCCTCCATCATATCCTGCAAGGAGACATTTAAAACCGCACAGAAGCAGGCGAGTTCATAATCGGTGACAAAGCGGGTATTGTGTTCGATTTTGCTAATCATCTGCTGGTCGAGGTTAACACCCATCGTCTGCATTTTGGCGGCAAGCTGGCCTTGAGAAAAACCTTTTTGGATACGGAAAGATTTCAATTTTTGGGAAATGACGTTTTTCTGATTGTCAAAGAGGATTTTCTTCATAAAAAGTTACACCTATATAACGTATTTACTTGACTTTATCACAATAAACATGGTAAAATACGTTACATAAACGTAAATCCAAGGCTGCGACGCGTGGAAATAATTATAAAATAGAATCAACTTCCCCGCGAACACAAAAGTTTTACTCGATTTTTTTCAAAAAATCGCAGGGAATCCAAAGGGGCAGCGCCCCTTTGGCCGATCTCCGCAGAGAGCGGAACTCTTTATACTTCCAAAACGCAGGAAGGGGTGAGAAAACAGTCCAGTGGACTGTTTTCGAGGGGAAACCCACGTCTGGGGTTTCCCCTTGTAAATACTTGATCTAAATTTTTATGTGATGTCGTTTTTAGGAATAGAATCTATTAGGTTCTCTGGTCCTTCACCTAATGCAATACAGAGATATATTAATTCGTAGTCTTTTACACGGCACTGATTGTTTTCTATTTTGCTAATTTTTTGCTGTGATATACACACTCCCATATTTTTTAATCGGTTTGATAATTGGGTTTGGGAAATACTTTTCTTTTCACGTAATGCTTTTAGATTTTTGAAAATTAAATTTTTATTTTCATGACTAAAATTCATATTGTATCACCTGCATTTTATTTTTTGAAAAATCTTATCATACTGTTAGCAGGAAATATATAATACAATTAGATATCATTATAGATATACTGTATAATATCTTTTTAATTCTTCCATACAATAGCTTGTCGCTCAAGCCGCGACGGGCCCCTACTTTCTTCCCAGAAGAAAGTAGGCAAAGACTGGCAGGGGCTCCGCCCCTTGACCCCCGGCTTTCTCCGTTGCCGGCTTGGGCGCTTCGCGAAGCGCCGGCAAGGATAACGGGATAGAATGGCAAGTTTTGAACTTTGAACTTTGAGCTTTGCCCTTTAAACTTTGGGCTTTACCCGTTTCATCATTTTATGATAGGAGGTGCTGTATGGGAAAACCAAATGGATTTGACAAACAAGCCTTTTGTCAAAGGCTCCGCTTTTTTCGGGAATCCCGCGGGTTTTCTCAAAAGGAAATGGCGGACGCTTTGCTGGTGGAGCGCTCCACCTATACCAGCTATGAAACTGGACGAGCGCTTCCCTCTCTCGGCATGCTAAAAGCATTGACCGAAAAACTTCAAGTGTCCGCCGATGCCCTTTTGGGAATCCAACCTCCCTCTTCCCTGATAAAAAATTGAGTCTCGTTTCTATAACTTTTTGCAAGCTCTTACAATCTGTTCAAAAAATCCCCCTTGTGATATGGAAATAAGTCTGCTATAATGAAAAAGCTTTATACAATATGCCCACATTTGCCCCTTTTGACGGCTTTTGTGTGGATGCCATATCAAAGGAGTGAAATAGTGTGGCAAGAGAAAAATTCTTCCTGGACCAGGAAGAGGACACCATACATGCCAACCAAATCGAACTGAAAACTGCAAAAGACAAGCGTGCCAACTGGTGGTATTATCACAAGGTGCATTTGTTGGTGGCAATTTTAGCAGTAGGTGTGGTAGGCAGTATCATTTATTCCTTGGTGTCAAAAGTATACCCGGATTATACCATCGCTTTATTAACACAGGATACCTATTCCAGCGATGTCACCGACCGGTTGGCGGAACAGTTGGAAGCTTATGCTGACGACCGTAATTGTGACGGACAAGTGATCGTTCAGGTATCCACCTACGCGATTGGAACCGATTCCAACGATATGCAGGTGCAGCAAGCGAACCAGGTGCGTTTTATTGGTGATGCTACCAGCTTTGAAAGTGTGATCTTTCTCACGGACGAGGAAAGTTTTGAATGGCTGCAAACCCAAGAAGGCGGTTTCTTTTCCTATATAGATGGTACCACCCCAGAAGAAGGCTCCACGGATTATGAGAATATGCGGATTCCGTGGACGGATTGCAAGGCACTTTCACAAATGGATCTTTCTATCGATATGCTGGACAAGGAGCAAGCACAAAAATATATGAGCGGTCTTGCGGTTTCTACTCGAGTGATTGCAGGCTCCAGTTTTGAAAAGAACTCCGAGAAAGCATCTTATTATGAAGACAGCATGGCTCTATTACAACGTCTGCTCTCTGACCAAAAGCTTACGGAAGAAGAACAGTTTAACGCTGAATGATAAAAATTGAAAATCCCAGTTTGGCTTTGCGCTAAACTGGGATTTTTTGTTTTATAAGGAAGACGATTACGCACAAAATAATCCCCGCCTGTCAGTGCTTATCAAAGTTACCAACAGGCGGGGAACTCCTATTTTATAGGAACATCTTAATTTTTATTCTGTGTATCGTCGGTGTTGTCTTCGGCACCAGGAATTGTATCATAACTCTTTGGATCGATGTCGGCGGTATCCGAATGCCAAGACACTTGATACCCATCATCATAGTCGTCGGTATCGTCTGCGTCGTCATTTTCATAGACATCTCCGCGCATGGCGCGACGGTTTCGCAAAGTGGGACGTACCACCTGCATATAGACCACACCACCCAGGCCGCAAATACCCAGTATAATCAGGACAATGCCCAAAAGCAACAGAATGGAACTGCCGCTGTTGCCGGAAGACGCTTCGGAAGATTGCTGCTCTTGGGAAGAAGTTGTGGTGGAGCTCTCAGAACTGTTGCTGGAACTCACATTGCCATCCACAGGCAGGCTGCTGATGATAGACGCATCATCGGACAAATCGGTATTATCATCGTCGCTGAAATCCGAGCTGTTGCTGGATTCGCTGGATTCACTAGCCTGCGTGGAATCTCCATTATCAGAGGAAGAAGGATCGGTGTCCCACGGAGACTGGGAATCGTCGTCTCCCCCGCCCCATATATTAGAGCCGGAACCAGAACCGGAACCAGAACCAGAGCCAGAACCGGAACCAGAGCCAGAACCGGAGCCAGAGCCAGAACCGGAGCCAGAGCCAGAGCCAGATCCAGAGCCAGAACCGGAACCTGAGCCAGAACCGGAGCCAGAGCCGGAACCGGAACCTGAGCCAGAACCGGAACCTGAGCCAGAACCTGAGCCAGAGCCGGAACCGGAACCGGAGCCTGAGCCAGAACCTGGCGGGGATAATGAGATACCTGATTGGATCGCCCCGGCAGGATGATTCCAGGCTTAAAAGGCCAATTATATTGGATATGTCTATGGCCCGCTACTAAGCGGGCCATAGATTTTTATTCATTCGCTATCACTATCACCACTGTGCCTCCCCGAGGAGGCAATCGCCGCCGGCCTGTCTCCCATGGCTTCCAGAGCCTTAATAAGCTCCTGTTCCCGGTCCTCCGAAAATGTGCGAGGTATCCACAGGCTTTTGTATACTTCCTTGGCCCCTCTCCCATGGATGTCCCTTGTCTCCTTATAAAACCATCCCCGCATCCTGAGCGAGCGCTTGCTCACAGAAAACGATGCGAGCGTCATCAGTGTAAAAGAGAACTCCTCCCGCTGTTCCATGCTGACGCTGTAGCCTGTATAGCGCAGGC
>CALWIS010000039.1 GCA_944380795.1 uncultured Clostridia bacterium
ACAAGGAAACCGCTATTCTGGAAGCGGACTTTGCCCGCGCCGGATGCCGGGTGTTTGTGGCCACCGATGACGGCAGCATGGGCCACCATGGACTGGTCATCGACTGTGCCAAGGATGTAGAGGCTGACGTGATTTTCGCCTGCGGCCCCACCCCCATGCTGAAAGCCGTGTGTGCACTGGCCAAAGAACGGGGCATCCCCTGCCAGATCTCTCTGGAAGAGCGCATGGCCTGCGGCATCGGTGCTTGTCTGGGTTGTGCAACTCCCCTTCTCCGGGAGGACGGCACTCAGTATTTCGGCCATGTGTGCAAGGACGGCCCGGTGTTCGACTATACCAAAGTGGTGCTGTGAGAAAGGAGCGGATGAAACATGGCAGATTTGCGCGTAACCATTGCCGGGGTCCCCTTTGAGAATCCCCTCATTGCCGCTTCCGGCACCTTTGGCTTCGGCCATGAATACCAGGAATTTTATCCCCTGTCCACTCTGGGTGGTATTTCCTGCAAGGGTATTACCCTCAAGGAGCGCCCGGGCAACCCGCCGCCCCGTATCGCCGAGGCCCCCGGCGGGATGCTCAACGCCGTGGGCCTGCAGAACCCCGGTGTAGACCACTTTATCGAGCATGACCTGCCCTGGCTCAAGCAGCAGGGCACGGTGGTCATCGCCAATATCGCGGGCAACACCCCCGAGGATTACTGCGCCATGGCGGAGAAGCTCTCCGACACCGACGTGGATATGATCGAGCTGAATATTTCCTGCCCCAACGTGAAGCAGGGCGGCGTCCAGTTCGGCACCAGCTGCGCCGGTGTGGGCGGCATTACCGAGGCCGTGCGGAAGTACTGCAAAAAGCCTTTGATGGTCAAGCTCTCCCCCAACGTGGCGGACATCGGCGAAATTGCCGCCGCCGCCGAAGCTGCGGGCGCTGACGCCATCTCCATGATTAACACCCTGACGGGAATGCGGATTGACATCCGTACCCGCCGCCCCATCATCCGCAACAATACCGGCGGTATGTCCGGCCCGGCGCTGCTGCCTGTTGCGGTGCGCATGGTGTGGCAGGCTTCCCAGCGGGTAAAGATTCCGATTGTGGGCATGGGCGGTATCTCCAAGTGGGAGGATGCCGTGGAAATGCTGCTGGCAGGTGCATCCGCTTTGCAGATTGGTACCGTATTCTTCACCGACCCGTATGCTCCTGTGAAAATCTTGGACGGCCTGAACCGGTATCTGGACGAGCGGAACATCAACTCCGTCACCGAGCTGACCGGCGGCATTCAGCCGTGGTAAAAGGATTTCACCATGCAATTGCTGATTCGTGATATTACTTTGGAAGATGCAGAGCGGTTCGAAGCAGCTTTTCTGGAACAGGGATGGCATAAGCCTGCAGAGCAGTTCTATCGTTATTATGAAGAGCAGCAGGCGGGAACGCGGCAAGTGTTTGTTGCAGAAACAGAGGGGCAGCCGGTCGGGTATGTGACCTTGGTTCCACAGGCAGCAGCAGGGCCGTTTGCTGGGCAGGGAACTCCGGAAATCGTAGATTTTAATGTCCTGAAGAAATGGCAGCGCCGGGGGATTGGTTCCGCATTGCTGGGTGCTGCTGAATCTGCTGCATTTTCGATGTGTGACCGTGTTTGTCTGGGTGTTGGACTGCATAGTGGATATGGTTCGGCGCAGAGAATGTATGTGAAGCGCGGATATGTGCCCGATGGCAGTGGCGTGTGGTATCAGAATCGGCAGCTATCGGAAATGGCGGAATTCCGAAATGATGATGATTTGATTTTGTATCTTTCTAAAACGAGATAAGATAACAGCCCCGCGCGCAGTTTGTGCAGCGGGGCTGTTTGCAGGAAAGGAAGTAGGAAATATGACCACAAAATTGATTATTGTCCGGCACTGTGAGGCGGAGGGCAATAAGTACAGGACCTTTCAGGGTCACACCGATTCCGAGATCAGCGATAAGGGAAAAATCCAGCTGGACCTTCTCAGCGTTCGGTGCCGGAATATGCACATAGACGCCATCTATTCCAGCCCGTTAAAGCGGGCCTATGCCACCGCCGAGGCAGTGAACCGGTTCCACCATCTGCCCATCCAGATCGAGCCGGGGCTCATTGAGATCAACGGCGGCGAATGGGAAGGGGAGAAGTGGGCGGAGCTGCCCGACCTTTACCCAGAGCAGGCCCATAACTGGAACTGCGCTCCCTGGGATTTCAAGACGGAAAAGGGAGAGTCCATGCGCCAGGTGTATGACCGGGTGTGGGATGCCGTTTGCCGGATTGTGAAGGCCAACCCCGGAAAAACGGTCTGCATCGCCAGCCACGGATGCGCCATCCGGAACCTGCTGTGCCATTGTATGAATAAGCCTATTGAAGAGCTGAACACCGTAGACTGGGTGGATAATACCGGCATCAGTATCGTGGATTTCGATGAGAACATGAATCCCCACATTGAACTTCTCAACGATGCTTCCCATTTGTCAGAGGAGACCTCCACCTTTGCCACTCAGAGCTGGTGGAAGCCGGAAAACCGGGAAACCGGACGGTTTGACTGAGGAGGGCGCGTATGATTATTCTGGCAGTTGATTTAGGTAAAGCCCGCACCGGCCTTGCGGTGTGCGATAAAAGCGAAATATTGGCTAGCCCGGCGGGTGTCATCACCGAGTATAACCCGGAAAAGCGGTTGGAAAAGGTAGCGGCAGAAGCCCTTGCCCGAAAAGCGGAGCTGCTGGTGGTGGGACTTCCCCGGAACATGGATGGCAGCGAGGGGGAGAGCGCGCAGAATGCCCGGATCTTTGGGCAGGCACTCTCGGAAAAGACCGGCATCCCTGTGGAGTTTCAGGACGAGCGGGGAACCACCATCACCGCTCACGGGTATTTAAACGAAACCAATACCCGGGGAAAAAAGCGCAAGGCTGTAGTGGATGCCGTGGCAGCGGTGGTGATTCTGCAAAACTATCTGGACGGAAGAAAAGCAAGGCAATAGAACACAAAAAGCCCGGTACAATGAGTAGTAGTACCGGGCTTTTATATTGTATCCACAGGAGTGAAAAATGGTACAAATCCGTTCGCGTGGGAATCGTTTGCCATTCGCAATCGCTGCCCTGCAGCATAAAAGTTTTACTCGATTTTTTTCAAAAAATCGCGGATTCCAAAGGCAGAGCCTTTGGCCGCTCTCCGCAGAGAGCGGAACTCTTTATACTCCCCAAAACGCGGGAAGGGGTGAGAAAACAGCCCGGTGGGCTGTTTTCGAGGGGAAACCCACGTATGGGGTTTCCCCTTCTCAAGCAACTGGTAATGTACCACTTTTTTGGCGTCTTGCGCCTATATTTTTCAGCGCTTGCTGCCCAAAAAGAACAGCGCTACGGTGCCGGGGCCGGAATGAGTGCCGATCACCGGGCCAATTTCGTTGAGGACGATGTCTTTCACCTTCCATTTTTCCCGGATTTTATCGGCCACGTATTGGGCGTCCTGTAGGCAGTCGCCATGGCTGATAAAGATCACTTGCTTTTCGGGTTCAGTAACGGTTTCCTCCATATGAGCCACGAGGGAATCCAGAGACTGCTTGCGTCCCCGAATCTTGGCAACGGGGATTAAATGACCGGCATCGTCCACATGGAGCACCGGCTTAATGCCCAGCATGGTACCAAAGAGGGCCGCTGCCGAGGAAACTCGGCCGCCCCGTTTTAAGTGGTTCAAGTCGTCTACGGTGAACCAGTGGCACAGATGGAGCTTATTTTCTTGTAACCACTGATATACCTCATCAATGGATTTTCCTTCCTGCTGCATTTTAGCGGCGTAGTAGACCAATAATCCTTCGCCCATGGAGGCGCATAGGGAATCCACTACCAAAAACTTACGGTCGGGATATTTTTCCGAAAGCTCCTGCTTGGCCAATAGGGCGCTTTGGCAAGTACCGCTGAGTCCGGAAGAAAAGGCAATATACAGTAAGTCTTCCCCGGCCTGTAAAATGGGGTCGGCCCATTCTGTAAACTCATGGGAGTTGATTTGGGCGGTGGTGGAGGTTTTGCCGGCGCGCAGCAGGTCGTAAAAATCCTTAGCGCTCATTTCGTGACCGTCGGGATAGTTGCGGTAGCTTTTGCCATCGACGGTAAATTCCATAGGGATCACAGTGAGATCCAACTCCTGCACCAACTCGGGGGTAAGATCACCGGTAGAATCAGTGAGAATACGGTAACGCATAGACAGGCCTCCCATTCATGATACTTTCTGATACGGTACTTCTATTATAAATGATTTTGTGTAAAATGTCTATTGATGAAAGGGAGAAGAATTCCTCGAAAAAGCGCTATGAATGTTTTTTCTTTTGGGGTGTGGGAAACAGTTCTCGGATTCCCATGAGCAGCAGCATGGTTCCAAAAATCTTGCGAAGGAGGGAAGGCTCCAACAGGGCGCTGAGCCACACACCGCACAAAGCGCCCGCTAATCCAGTAAACACACAAAACATGAAAGTTTTCCAATCAATCAGTTTTTTCCGGCTGTAAGAAATGAGAGCAGGAATAGCGCAGGGAATAAATAGCAGGAGGTTGATTCCCTGTGCTGGAGCCTGTTCGATTCCTTCCCCCAACGTAAGCCAGATCACCAGCACGCCTCCTCCGCCCATGCCCATAGCCCCTAACAGGCCGGAGACAAACCCTGCCAGCGCCCCTAAAACCCGGGAGATCACAGCAGCATCCTCACGGCTGCCCACAACATGAGCAGGCCGAAGATTCGGCGGAGCCACCGGGAGCTGCACCGGGGCAGCAGCCATGCCCCCAGCAGGGAACCGCCCAGCATCCAGGGCAGCCAGGGAAGGGCGTCGGAAAGGGCAACATCCCCCCGGAATAGGTATAGGAAAGCGCTGAGCAGACAGAGAGGAAAAATAACAGCCACAGAAGTGGCGTGTGCCCGAGTTTCTTCCAGCCCTGATTTGCGAAGGAGAGGAACCAGAAGCATACCGCCGCCGGCCCCCAGCAGGCCGTTGGCAATACCGGCACCCAATCCTCCTAAGGCAGTGAAAATCTTCTTTTTTCGTTCCATAGGGCTTCTCCTTTCACAGCAATCTGCTGGTAGGATGCCCGAAAAGATAAAAAATATGAAAAGCCCCTAGGTCCAAAGGACCCAGGGGCTGATTTGGTAAAGTGACCCGCCTGGCCGTAAGTGCAAAGAATAACCTGCCTACGAAAGTAAACAGGTGGGTGCCCCCCCAACGGGGTTCTACTCCCTTCGTCCAATCCGATACAAAGACCGGACCGGGAGGTCTGCAGTCTGCCGCCGGAGAAGAGCTCCCGATAAAATAGTTGTAGGGTTATTGATGCAACAGTCCACGCACCAGGCAGGAAAAATACTCTGGAAAGAGTATACCACGGATTGCGGGGGATAATCTTCTATAAAAGAACTTATAGAAAAATTACTCCTCGTCGGAATCTTCGTAAAGCTCCTCAAAGCGGCTTTCAAAAATAGCAGCCAGCTTATCCAGCAGCTCGTCGTCCTCCACCTCTGCCAGCTGTTCTTCACCGTCTTCTTCGATCACCTCAAAGATATAGTAAGTGCCCTCAGACTCCAACTCGCTTTGGGGATCATCAAAAGTGGGAAGCAGAGCATAGAAAACGCCGTCGTCGTTATCAATCTCATCCAGAATTTCGAATTCGTGCTCAACGCCTTCGTCGTCGATCAAGGTGATCAGGTCCGCACCGTATTCATTGTTCATGGGATTATTCTCCTTTGCAAGCGCGGCAAAGCCGGCGTTATAGTAAATTCCGGGATGTATTATGCACCGGTCTCTCTCATTTTACAAAGGGAGAAGCAAGAAGTCAACCTTTTGTTTAAAAAAAGAGGTTTGTTTATTTTAATAATAGTTTTTTTCAAAAATTTTGAAAAAACATATTGACATAATACAAAGTGGGTGGTATAATGGAGCCAGAAAAGAACAAGAGTTCAAGAAAAAGCTCTCACAGTTCCGGTAAGAGGTGCTCAAAGTAAAAGAATCTCTGTAAGTCTTGCAGAGATTTCCGGTACTCTGAAATAGAGTTCAGGCGGGACGAGAAACCGTGTGAAAGATCATCAGAGATTGAAAACCGGCAGAATCCCAAAGGGAGGCTTTCTTCGACAGGTGAGAAATCCAATAGGGTGATATCACAAGGAAGAAAGTAACTGGAAGGAAAAGAGTTTGAAACGAGCGGGAAGAATGGAAGAATCACATGTGTGACGAAAACCTCGAAAAGAGACCGGAAGATTCAGATGAGGTATCTTCACAAAATGGAGATATGGAAAATCTGAAATGGGAGTGTGGGAGGAGCCTTGTATCTTAAATAAATGAAAGAAAGAGGTGGGTCCGATGGCACAGGAAGAAATTTCACAGTTGAATCGCAATGGCTTTTCGGGCCGCTGCTGATTCGATATATAAAATAGTTTTTCTATAGATAGGGAAATTGGAATACAGGAAGAAAAGGAATGAGTCCAAAGTACAGATAAAACAGCTTTTCAGAAATTAAATTTGAAAGGTGACTTTTTATAAGTATGATCGATCCAGTAAACAACAACCGGATCGGCTGAGAAACTGAGGAACCTTTATTTTTACGGCTTCTACAAAAGCCCTTCCCATGCAGATGCTGGGATTGAACATCGTTTAAGGCCTTCCAAGTGAAAGAAATGTTCAGGCTTTATGCCCAGCCGGTCGATGTATTCGAATGTTACACTGAGTCGAAAAAGGTAAAATCCAATGTACTAAGTGAATTTATCTGATAAGTTTTCTGATTTACCTTGGAGTTACAATTGAATATGATTAGCAGGAGTCCGTCGGTGTAAGATGAATGCCTGCTGCAACAAAAGCTTTCAGAGGGGTTTCGGTATATCGCCGGAACCCCTTTTAGTTGGTTCATAGAAAAAAGCCGCCTGATTTTTCAGACGGCTTTTTGTGAACCCTACTTTATTTTTTACCACCAGGAAGGATCTTCCTCACGGCGGACATCAAACCTCCGAAATTCAGGAAGGTAATGCAAAGGGTAAAGGCGATCTCTATTGGAATCCAGTAAGGAACTTCAAAAATCATGAGGAAGGCTTGTACAACCAGTAAAATGGTATTTACAGTCAATCGGAAGATACCTAAGTGCATATGGATAAACCGTTTCGTGTCGTAAGCCCGGAGCAGGAATACCACAAAATAGCTGGCAAACATGGCAAATGCCGCGCCGTTTCCACCATAATAGGAGATCAGGACAAAGCTGAGAGCTACATTGACCAATGCACCGGCAGCCGTGGTGGCCAGAGAAAGGATACTCTTTTTATTGACGATATATACTGTACCCAAGAAAGTGACCATACAGGAGTATACCGTAGCCACGGATAATAAGGGAATGTAAACCCAGGATTCATAATAGGAATCGGCTACCATGATTTTGGTAATTACTTTGGAAAACAGGATCAGGAAAGAGCCTACGATAAATACCAGCGAGGTTAGGCTGCGAAATACTTGGGTAAAAAATCGGGCACGGCCCTTTTCTTCCGAAATAGCAGACATCTGCCAGGCGTTCATAAAAATAGTAGAGATCAAGATAATAGCAGAGGGCCATTTATAAGCTGCAGCGTATAGACCGTTTACAG
Organism: uncultured Clostridia bacterium; assembly: GCA_944380795.1. Lineage (GTDB taxonomy): Bacteria > Bacillota > Clostridia > Oscillospirales > Acutalibacteraceae > Heritagella_A. The sequence goes on from CALWIS010000039.1 coordinate 7,589, forward strand.
AGGCCCCGCCGTCCATAACCGCTGTGATGATATAACGGGAAGAGACGGTGGTAATCCACCAGAACACCGTGTTGGGGATCATGGGGATGGAGTAGCGAAGCATTTCTTGCGCAGTGGTTTTTCCCCGCAAAGCGGATGGACGGAAATATCCCAAAATTCTTCCATTGAATAACAGAAACAGGCAGGAACAACCATCCGCGCACACAATAGCAGCCAGATACCCCTCGACTCCCCATTGAAAACCTAACAGAAATACGATGGTGAATAAAAGGGTCAGGGCAGTGCTGAGAATGCCGTCCACGGCGTACAGCTTGATATATCCCTTAGCCCGAACGAACTGCTGGAACAGCTGGCGCAAGGAGGACATCATGACAAACACACATAGCAAAGTGGTGTATCCGTCTAGGCCGGGGATCATAGCAAGCAATGGATAACACAGGAAAAGCAGTACAAAACCAATTAAAAGGGTCAATATCCCTGTGGTGAGCACTTCTGTGTTGCGCACTTTCCTGTCCAGTCCAAAACGGATCACAGCGTCTGTAATACCAAATGTCACCAGGGGCACCAAAAGATTCGCGCTCTGCTGGAGCAGGTCGGAAGTGCCATATTCTGCATCGGTAAGTACATTGGTATAAAGCGGCATCAGGAAGAAAACTAACAGCTTGGAGCCAAATGTCCCGATAGCAAAAATCAATGTATTGGAAAACAGTCGCTTGTATTTGTCCATGATCGTCCTCCATTGAATTACATCTTTACTTTGCCCTGTCCCATCTCAAAAATCAGGCGGGAGAAAGGGTGAGCACATTGCAGAAAAACAGAATGAGGATCAATGCGCCCAAAGCAATGCGGTACCAGCCAAAGGGCTTGAAATCGTGCTTGCGGATGAAGTCCATAAACAGGCGGATCACTAGCACAGATACCAGGAAGGCCACTACCATGCCGGTCAGCAGGATCACCAGTTCGTTGGTGGTAAAGCCAAAACCGTACTCTTTAAAATACTTCAAGATTTTCAGCGCGCTGGCGCCCAGCATGGTGGGAATAGCCAGAAAGAAAGAGAATTCAGCGGCAATGCTGCGGGAGCAGCCCAGCAGCACAGCGCCCAAAATGGTGGCGCCGGAGCGGGAAGTACCCGGAATCATAGCCAGAGCTTGGAACAAACCAATAATCAACAGAGTCTTTCCGTGAAGCTGGCTGTAACTCTGAATTTTGGGACGACGGTTGCGGCTTTCCACGATGAGGAAGAAAATACCGAACAAAATCAACATGACCGCCACCGTAACGGCGTTATAGAACAGATCGTTGATGAGATCGTCAAAAAGCAGGCCAAGAATCATAGCGGGGATGGTGGCAAAAATCACCTTCAGCCACAGAGAAATGGTCTGCCTTTTTTCCAGCGTGCTCTTTTTAGGGGAGAAGGGATTGAGCTTGTGAAAATAAAGGACGACCACTGCCAAAATAGAGCCAAATTGGATGACCACTAAAAACAGGTCGATAAATGCTTTCCCGCCGGAAAACTGGGTGGGGTCCATGGGCCAGAAGGAATCGAACAGGATCATGTGCCCTGTGCTGCTCACCGGCAGCCATTCGGTAATACCCTGGATAATGCCCAGGATTACTGCTTTCAAAATTTCGATGATTTCCAAAAATCCATCTCCTTTACGGTAGCGTGGGGAACACCGCAAACAGTGTTCCCCACAAAAGAGTATGAGTCGAATAGCCTTATTATAGCAGAAAATACTGCATTTTCCAATGGATATCCTCACTTCCGTTAAAATGAAACAAAATGTTTACAATCCGTCCGAAAATTCAAAGGTTCCCGGTTCTATAAAAGAAAAAACGCCTTTCCAAAACGGAAAGGCGTTGTGCAATTTGTCAAGAGAGAAGGGAGTGGTATAAAGCATCCGCAGCCCGGGCTTGGTTTTGTGGAGTCAAAGTGCGCATGGTACTGCTGACCATTTTAATAAGTGCTTCCCGGCCAGCACCGGTGACCCGAGCAAACTTACGCACCAGGCCAAACAATTCGGATTCTGAAGACCAAAAGAAGCCGTTATGTTTGTTTTCTACTAAAGAAGCGGTGCCGCTTCCCGAATGAATGAGGATAGGTGTACCGCAGGCAGCAGCCTCCGCTGCGGAGATATGAAGTACTTCCGACTGGGAGCAGGAGACATAACAGCAGCCAAGTTCATAGCAGGCGGCCATTTCTTCTTTGGGGAGTGTACCTGCCAAGGATACTCGCTGGGAAAGGTGCAGGGAATGGATCAGGGAATACAGCTCCCCCATACGGGATTCATTGTTTAGGAGGAGCAGATGGAAGGGATCGCTGTCGGAAAAAGCCCGGCCCCATTCCTTCAAAAAAGGATAGATAGCATCATCTTCGCAGCCGCCGCAAAGGATGATGTGCTTTTTTTCTAAGGAAAGGGAGTGGGCCAAAGTGCGCTTTTGAAAAGATTCCGCAGCACCGGGATAAAAAGTCTTTGTATCGATAGCCACAGGGAAAAGCTGCCCAATGGTGTGGATACCATCCTGATACAGGCTTTGCGCCATGGCGTCAGAAAGCACGGCAATGTTCCGGGAGGTTGTGAGGAGCTGTTGGGCGGTTTGGATGCGCTGGTGTTCCTGCCATAAAGCCAGCGGGGAAAGCAAGTGTCCGGATTTTTCCAGATCTTCCAAAGTGTGGACGGTAAACAAAACAGGAATCTGTTTGGCTTTGGCGTACTGTACAGCAAAAGCACCGGTAGAAGACAGGGTGTGGATATGGAGAATATTGGGATGAAAAGCATCCAACTTTTCCTCCAGCTGTTTCTCGCCGGCACTGGAAAGATGGATTCCTGCCCAGCTGTCGGTGTGTTTTCCGGAACATTTTACCAACCGTCCCTCTACAACAGGCTTTGACAAAGAAAGCTCCGGCACTCCCACCAATACTTTATGACCAATGCGTGCCAGCCCTTCCGCTAAAATCATGACATGGGCGGCAATATCCCGTCCGGTGCAGCTTTTGGATGCTGCCGGTGAATATACATCCGAAATCAATGCGACTTTCACAGTTACTCCTCCCAAAGCCTGCAGTCCCCTTGCCCGCAGGGCGCAAAGCATGGCCTGTTATTGTTCCCATTATAGCACATTATAAAGCCGCTTCAACAGATTTTTTCTGGGAAAAAGGACAATTCCCTTTTATCTTTTGCTAGAATGCGATATAATAAATATACAAATACAGGCGGCGCCGGAAAACATAGGGGATGCCTGCATGGCGTCAGCCCTGAACAGGAGGACGATAAAGGATGGTCACCACATTTACCGTATCCCTTTCTAAAGTTATGAAGGAATTGGGACTGGAAACCGTATATATGCCCATCAGCGCAGATGAGATTCTCATTTCTTCCCGGGATGTAAACCGTCCCGGTCTGGAACTTAATGGCTTTTATGATTATTTTGATAAAAACCGAATTTTGATTTTCGGAAACGCAGAAACGGCTCTGTTAGCTTCCTTTTCTTCAGAAAAACGTTTTGAGGTATTATCAGGGCTGTTTTCCCGTAAACCCCCGGCTGTGATCGTGGCCCGAAACATTACTCCCGCTCCGGAAATGGTGGAGGCCGCTCAGAAGCATGGTGTGGCCCTGCTGAAAACAGCAGATACCACCTCCAATTTAGTAGCGGCGCTGGTAGCCTACATGAACACAGAGCTAGCTCCCCGCATTACCCGGCACGGCGTATTAGTGGAAGTATATGGCGAAGGAATTCTGCTGGTAGGCGACAGCGGCGTGGGAAAAAGTGAAACAGCTATTGAGCTTATTAAGCGCGGCCACCGGCTGATTGCAGATGACGCAGTGGAGATCCGCCGGGTATCCAATAAAACCTTGGTTGGTTCTGCGCCGGAAAACATCCGCCACTTTATTGAGCTGCGGGGCATCGGCATCATCAACGCCCGGCGTATTTTTGGTATGGGCGCCGTAAAGGTCAGCGAAAAAATCGATATGTGCATCAATCTGGAAATTTGGGACAATACCAAAGTATACGACCGTATGGGCATCGACAGCGAGTACACCGAGATTTTGGGGAATAAAGTGCCTGTCATGACCATTCCGGTGAAGCCCGGCCGTAACTTGGCCATTATCATTGAAGTAGCGGCTATGAATAACCGTCAAAAGAAGATGGGATATAATGCTGCCCAGGAGCTTTTGGCCAGCTTGGGTATGGATGTTTCCGGCATGAAGGAGACAGAAACCAAAAAAGAACTGATTTAAACTGTATTTTGCAGAAAGGACGATACCATGAAACTCATAGCAGATACCCATACTCACGCGGTTGCCTCTACCCATGCTTACAGTACGCTGCAGGAAATGGTGCATGCAGCGGCGCAAAAGGGGATGTTTGCCATTGGTATTACTGACCATGGCTATAGTATGCCCGGCGGACCAGGGGCATGGTATTTCGGCAATCTCAATGCGGTACCTAACCGTTTGGAGGATGTGTGGGTGCTGCGTGGGGCAGAAGCGAATGTGACGGATTACCGGGGAACGCTGGATATTCCCGAGGGGGATTTGAAAAAATTGGATTGGGTGGTGGCTTCTATCCACAGCTGCTGTATGCCGGAAGGGGTCCAGCCTACCCGGGAATTATGCACCCAGCTTTGGCTGGAGGTGGCCAAAAATCCCTATGTCAATGTAATAGGCCACAGCGGCAGCCCGGAATATGCCTACGACTATGAGCGGGTGATCCCGGAATTTGGCAGGCAGGGAAAGCTGGTGGAAATCAACTCCCACTCTTTTGAAGTGCGGGCCACGTATATCCCCAACTGCTTAGAGATCGCCCGGTTGTGTATGAAATACCGGGTTCCGATAGTGGTGGATTCCGATGCTCACTTTTCGGCTTCGGTACTGGACTGCTCGGCGGCGCTGAAAATGCTGGAGGAGATTGATTTCCCGGAAGAACTAGTGGTGAATTCCTCTGTGGAGAGGTTCAGCGAGTATCTTCGGGCGCATACACATTTTTGGAAGTAACTGCCTGCCGCCTCAAAAGGGGCAGGTGCGATGGAAAGGGCGTGAACAGCGATGAAAACGCTGGAACTCATAGAACAAAAAGCCGGGGAACTGGGGTGCCGCTGCCTGCGGCAGGAGCCCATGGCCCTGCACACCACCTTCCGCATTGGCGGGCCTGCAGATCTGCTGGTCACCGTGGAGAATCTGCGGCAGCTGCGGGAGATAGCCAGTGCCTGCCGGGAGCAGGAGGTGCCCATGCAGCTTTTGGGCAATGGTTCCAACCTGCTGGTATCCGATAAAGGCATCCGGGGGGTAGTACTTCGACTGGCGGGAGACTTTGCCAAGGTGGTACGAGAGGGGAAAACGGGTATTTGCTGCGGCGCAGGGGCTACTTTGGCCTCGGCCTGTGTATTTGCCAGAGACAACGACCTCACCGGGCTGGAATTTGCCTGGGGGATTCCCGGCAGTGCCGGAGGCGCGGCCTATATGAATGCCGGCGCTTATGGCGGCGAAATGAAGGATGTGCTCCGTTCCTGTGAGCATATGACGCCGGATGGGAAAATCGAGATCTGCACAGGAGAAGAATTAGCTCTTTCTTATCGCCGCAGTATGTATACCGGTGGGGATAATGTGATCTTGTTTTTGCATATGCAGCTGGAAAAGGGGCATCACTCCGCGATTGCCTCTCAGATGGAGGAGCTGATGGACCGCCGTCGGGAAAAGCAGCCTTATGATATGCCCAGTGCCGGAAGTATTTTCAAGCGGCCTGAAGGGTACTTTGCCGGTACCCTCATCCAGGAATGCGGGCTGAAGGGAAAAACGGTGGGCGGCGCCCAGGTAAGCCCCAAGCACGCTGGCTTTATCGTAAATACCGGAGGGGCTACCTGCAAGGATGTGCAGAGCCTGATTTCGCTGATTCAGGAAACCGTGTTCCAAAAGACTGGAGTCAAGCTGGAATGTGAAGTGCGGGCCTGTGGGGAATAATTGCCAAAGAGAAGTAGGGAAAGGACAGGGATGAAAATGGAATTTGTCATTGTGACTGGGTTATCCGGCGCGGGAAAGACCCGGGCCATGCACGCTCTGGAGGATATTGGTTTTTTCTGTGTGGATAACCTTCCCGCCCAGCTGATCCCCACCTTTTATGAATTGTGTTTAAATTCTCGGGAATCCCGGCAAAAGGTGGTCGTGGTCACCGATGCCCGGGGCGGGGAGATGTTCTCCTCCATTTTCGAGGTGCTGGACTCCATGCGGGAGCATGGGATGGAGTACAAAATCCTGTTTTTAGATGCCCAGGATACGGTGCTCATCAACCGATATCAGGAGAACCGTCGCCGCCATCCTCTGGCGGATGTGTTCAAGGGCTCCATTGAACAGGCCGTACATCTGGAGCGGGAAATGCTCCGACCGGTGCGGGAACGGGCGGATTATATCATCGATACCACCTTCCTTACCACGGCCCAGCTGAAGAGCCGTATCTCCAACCTGTTTTTGGGAGATTCCAACGACGCTTTGATGGTACAGTGTGTCAGCTTTGGTTTTAAATATGGCATTCCTTCCGAGGCAGACCTGGTGTTCGATGTGCGGTGTTTGCCCAACCCCTATTATGTGGAGGAGCTGCGCCACCAGACAGGTCTAGATGTTCCGGTACGGGATTATGTGATGCAGTGGGAGCAGACTCAGGGTTTTATCCGCCGCTGGATTGACCTTATTGATTATATGTATCCTCTGTATTGCGCAGAGGGAAAGAGCCAGCTGGTGATTGCCATGGGCTGCACCGGCGGCCACCATCGTTCGGTGGCACTGGCCCAATATCTGTGTGACCATCTGACCAACCAGGGACGGCGGGCCGGTGTGAACCATCGGGATATTCGCAAGCAGTGAGGTGGCGGCCATGTCCTTTGCATCGGAAACCAAAAAAGAGATTTGCCGTACAGAGATATCACGGCCTTGCTGCATCCGTGCCCAAGCATATGCCCTTTGGCTGTTTACCCGCGGATTTTCCTTGCAAAACACTACAGTGGTCACAGAACATGGCTCGGTAGCCCGCCTGATGGCGGAATCAGCGGCAGAGGTGGCCGGGGTGATGGTGGAGATGAGTGTTTCCATGCATCGAAAAGAGTCGGGGGTGTATACCCTCACCATTCCCGGCGATGATCAGCGGTGCCGTCTGTTGGATGCCTTTGGCCATACCGGTCGGGAGGTAAATCTACGGTTGAATCGGGCAAACCTGGAAAACGACTGCTGTATGTGCGCCTTTGTCCGAGGGGCTTTTTTGTCCTGCGGTACGGTGACCAACCCACAAAAAGATTATCATTTGGAGTTTTCCATCAACCACCGTAAGCTGGCACAGGATCTAGTCACTTTATTGGAGGAAGTGGAAGGCTTGCACCTACAGCCCTCCATTACCCAGCGTAAGGGCAGCTTTGTGGTGTATATTAAGGATAGCGAACAGATCGCCGACTTGCTCACCTATATGGGAGCGCCTACAGCCGCCATGACCTTGATGCAGGCCAAAATGGTGAAGGAAGTGCGCAACTATGTGAACCGCACCACCAATTTTGAGACGGCAAATATTGATAAAACAGCCTCGGCCTCTGCCCGGCAGGTGGTGGCTATCCGCCATTTACAGGAGACTGTGGGCCTGGACAACCTGCCGGAGGATCTGCGGGAAATGGCCTATCTGCGGCTGGAAAACCCGGAGATGAGCCTGCGGGAACTGGGGGAAGCGCTGTCTATCAGCCGTTCCGGGGCCAACCATCGCATCCAGCGCTTGATGGAGATGGCAAAGACGGAATAAACGGTACGTGGTGTGTTGGATTTTTAGGGGAAACCCCATACGTGGGTTTCCCCTCGAAAATGGTCCACCGGACCATTTTCTCACCTCTTCCTGCGTTTTGGGAAGTATAAAGAGTTTCGCCCATTGCGATGGGCGATCAGGGGAGGCTTTGCCCCCCTGAACCCCCTACCACCTTTTATAAAAGGTGGACGAAAATTTTTATGTCGCGGGAAAGCTTGCTTTTTCTTGCAGCTGATTCCACGCGGATTGGTAGCGGGATATCCCGCTGGATGATAAAAAGGAGTTGATCCCTGTGGCCTTTGCCCACCTTCATGTCCATACCGAATACAGCCTGCTGGACGGCGCCTGCCGCATCGAAAAGCTGTTGGATAGGGTACAGGCCTTGGGGCAGGATAGCGTTGCCATTACCGACCACGGCGCCATGTATGGAGCCGTGGATTTTTATAAAGCGGCAAAAAAGCGGGGAATACACCCCATCATCGGCTGTGAGGTGTATGTGGCCAAGCGCACCCGCTTCGATAAGGTCCACGAACTGGACAGTGAGAACCGGCATCTGGTGCTTCTTTGCGAAAACTGGCAGGGCTACCAGAACCTTATCGCCATGGTGTCTCAAGCGTGGACAGAGGGGTTTTATAATAAACCCCGGGTGGATTTTTCCCTGCTGGAACAGCACCACGAGGGTCTCATTGCCCTTTCCGCCTGTCTGGCTGGGGAGATTCCCCGAGCCCTTTCCCGCCGGGATTATCCGGAAGCTAAAGAGGCCGCCCTGCGGTATGAGAGAATCTTCGGAAAGGGGAATTTCTTTCTGGAATTGCAGGATCATGGGCTGGAGGAACAGAAAAACGTGAATCCAGAGATTTTGCGGCTTTCTCGGGAAACCGGTATCCCTCTGGTTGTGACCAATGACTGCCACTATATCCAAAAAGAGGACAGCCAGATGCACAAGGTGTTGCTGTGTATCCAGACCAACCATACCATTGAGGACCCGGATACCATGGAATTCGGCTCTCAGGAATTCTATGTAAAATCTGAGGAGGAAATGCGCGCCCTGTTTCCTGCGTATCCGCAGGCGGCAGACAACACAGAGGAGATCGCTAAGCGCTGTCAGGTGGAGTTTGAGTTTGGAAAGACCAAGCTGCCCCGGTTCGATACCCCTAACGGACAGGAAAACACCGCTTATTTCCGGGAGCAATGCCAACAGGGCCTTCTGCAGCGATATGGGGAAAATCCACCGGAGGAGGTGCGCCGTCGGCTGGACTATGAACTGGACATGATCGAAAAGATGGGGTATGTGAACTATTACCTCATTGTCCACGATTTTGTCCGGTATGCCAAATCGGTGGGAATTCCTGTAGGGCCGGGGAGAGGTTCCGGTGCAGGCAGCCTTGCCGCATATTGCATTGGTATTACCGGCATTGACCCCATCCGCTATGACTTGTTGTTTGAGCGGTTTTTAAACCCGGAGCGGGTAAGTATGCCCGACTTTGATATCGACTTTAGCGATGAGCGGCGGCAGGAAATCATCGACTACGTGATACGGAAGTATGGAGCCGACCATGTGGCTCAGATCGTTACCTTTGGAACTATGGCCGCCCGGGGCGTTATCCGGGATGTGGGCAGAGCCATGGCGATTCCTTATGCCACCACGGATATCGTGGCAAAAATGGTGCCCATGGAGCTGCATATGACGCTGGATCATGCGCTGGAGGTATCGGCAGATTTAAAAAGCCGGTATGATACCGATCCCCAGATTCATGAACTGATCGACATGGCGCGGAAGATCGAGGGGATGCCCCGGCACACCTCTACCCATGCGGCGGGTGTGGTCATTACCGACCATCCGGTGAGCGAATATGTCCCTTTGGCTAAAAACGACGATTCGGTGGTCACACAGTACACCATGACCACATTGGAGGAGCTGGGACTTCTCAAAATGGATTTTCTGGGTTTGCGCAACCTTTCGGTCATCGACAATACGGTGAAGATGGTAGCCCGCACACAGCCCGGCTTTACCATTGAGGGAATTCCTATGGATGACCCAGCGGTGTTCCAGTTGTTTTGTGAGGGGAATACCGAAGGGGTGTTCCAGTTTGAGTCGGCGGGTATCCGCAGGGTGATTATGAAGCTGAAGCCGGAATATCTGGAGGACTTGATTGCAGTGACCTCCCTGTACCGTCCCGGCCCCATGAAGTTTATCCCCACCTATATCGAGAACCGGCACCACCCGGAAAAAGTCACCTACCGGCATCCCCGGCTTTCCAAAATTCTCAATGTCACCTATGGCTGTATCGTGTATCAGGAGCAGGTGATGCAGATTTTCCGGGAGCTGGCAGGGTATTCCTTGGGGCGTGCAGACGTGGTGCGCCGGGCTATGTCCAAGAAAAAAGCGGACGTGATGGAGCGGGAGCGACAGATTTTCATCCACGGCTTACAGCGGGAGGACGGCAGCTGGGAGGTAGAGGGCTGCGTCAACCGCGGAGTAGATGAAGCGGCGGCAGAGGAAATCTTCCAGCAGATGGAGAGCTTTGCTTCCTATGCTTTTAATAAGTCCCACGCGGCGGCTTATGCCACAGTGGCGTATCAGACGGCGTGGCTCAAATGCCACTATCCCCGGGAGTATCTGGCCTGCCTGCTTACCAGCGTGCTGGGTTCTTCCGGAAAGGTGGCGGAGTATATGGGGGAGTGCAGCCGATTGCATATCCGGGTACTGCCGCCCCATGTAAACGAGAGCCGCCGGGGATTTACGGTATCCGGAGAGGATATCCGGTTTGGCCTTTTGGCGGTGAAAAACCTAGGCCGGGGCTTTTTGGATTTTCTGGTCAAGGAGCGGGAAGAAAGCGGCAAGTTTTCTTCATTTTATGATTTTTGCCGCCGGATGTACGATTCGGAAATGAACCGGCGGGCGTTGGAGAGCCTTATCAAATGTGGCGCGCTGGATGGCCTGGGGAATAACCGGCGGGAAATGCTGGCTGCTCTTAATTCAGTGATGGATTCTCTGGATAGTGACCGCCGCCGAAATATTGAAGGGCAAATGGGCTTTTTTGATACGCCCTCCGCTCCTGCTGCCAAGATTGAAATTCCCGCTTTGGAGGATTTTTCCCCTTCAGAAAAACTGGCCATGGAAAAAGATGTAACCGGGATGTACCTTTCTGGCCATCCGGTTTCGGAATACAGCGGCCTGTTTCGGCAGGGGGCTGTCACTTCCATGGGAGACATTCAGCAGGATGCCCGGGAAAATATGGGGAAATATCGGGACGGCCAACGGGTGCGGGTGCTGGGAGCAGTGCAGTCGGTGAAGCAAAAGCTCACCAAGACCAGCGGCACTATGGCCTATGTTTTGCTGGAGGATCTGTATGACTCCATCGAACTGTTGGTATTCCCCAATGTATACAGCCGGTATCACACGCTTTTGCGAGAGGGGCAGGTGGTTTTAGCAGAGGGAAGGCTCAGCCTTACGGAGGAAAAGGATACCAAACTGATATGTGATGCGGTATATCCGCCGCCCTCTCCGGGGAATGTCTCGATGCCGGAACAGGAGGAGAAAAAGAAAACATCTTCCCGCCCAGGACTGTATCTCAAGTTCCCTTCTAAAAATAGTTGGGAATACACCAAAGCCATGCAGTATATCGCAATATTCGATGGCCCAACAGAGTTGTATCTGTATTTTATCGACACGAAAAAGCTGGTGCGGGCGCCTGCTAATTATCGATTGGATGCCAACCCGGTGCTGCTTCGGGAACTGAAAAAACTATTGGGAGAAGATGCGGTAGCACTGGTGGAGAAGTGATAAACAGTATGCTTTTTTAGCAAAATCAGGGAGAGTGTAAAAAAATCGGCAAAATGAGACATTTTGACAAGTAGCAAGAGATTTTTTTACATTCCGGAGACTTGATTATTCCAGGCTCATTTATTATAATAAGGGATAAGGAATAAGAATAGGACAGTTTGCTGTCTCATAAAGGGATAAAATAACTATTTAGGAGGACGGTATACTATGAGTACCAAAACGATTGCCGTGTTAACCAGCGGAGGAGACGCCCCGGGCATGAATGCTGCGCTTCGTGCAGTAGTCCGCGCCGGTATTTCTTACGGAATGCAGGTTTATGGAGTACGCAGAGGATACAATGGCCTGCTGAACGGCGATATGTTCCAGATGAATCTTCGCAGTGTTTCTGATATCATCCATCATGGCGGTACTATTCTTTATACGGCTCGCAGCCCCGAATTCAACACCCCCGAGGGCGTAAAAAAGGCTGCTGACAAATGTCGTGCTATGGGCGTGGATGGCGTTGTAGTCATCGGCGGCGACGGCTCTTTCCGTGGCGCTCGTGATTTGACCCATGCTGGCATCCCCTGCATTGGCGTACCCGGTACGATTGATAACGATATTGCCTGCACGGAGTATACCGTTGGTTTTGATACCGCTATGAATACCGCTATGGAAATGGTGGATCGTCTGCGCGACACCACCGAATCTCATGACCGTTGCAGTGTGGTAGAGGTTATGGGCCGCCGCTGCGGCGACTTGGCGCTGCATACCGGTATTGCAGTAGGCGCTACCTCTATTTTGGTTCCGGAAGTTCCCTATGATTTTGAGCGCGACGTGATCCAGCGCATGATGTTTACCCAGAAGACCGGCAAAAAGCACTTTATCATTGTGGTGGCAGAAGGCGTAGGAGGCACAGAGGAGCTGGCCAAGAAAATTGAGGCAGCTACTGGCATCGAGTCTCGTGCTACGATTCTGGGTCACGTACAGCGCGGTGGTTCGCCCACTCTGCGCGACCGCGTAATGGCAAGCCGTATGGGATTCCATGCTGTGGAACTGTTGGATCAGGGAATCGGCAACCGCGTCGTAGCTTTCCGTGAGAGCAAGGTAGTGGACTTTGATATTACCGAAGCTCTGGAAATGAAGCGGGTGTTTGATAAGGACTTGTATGAGATTGCTCTGCGCATTTCCATCTAAGGCTGTAATTTAAGATGAAATATAAAACGGCTCTGTGTAAACAGAGCCGTTTTTGTCTTTATAAATTCAAAATCAGAAAAAGTATATCAAGAAGTTTGCAGTGGATAGTTCCACTTTTGTCCTGTCACTAGATTACAGCCCCAATTCCTGCATCAGCATGAATGCCATACCAAAAACATTGATTATCACACCTATTGCACAGAGATAACCTTCCCAAAATCGGGGAGAACGTTGAGAAATCTGGAAGAACCCCACCCCTGCCAAAGCAGCTGGTAGGAGATCCAATGTGTAACGCGCCCCGAATTGCCAGCCGCCCATGGTTTTGTGAGCACAGATGGATAGCAGGACCACCAGCAGGGGGAGCAGCGAAAAACAGAGTGCCTTACTGAAGCCCGGTTGCCTGCGGGATTGGAAGAGATGGATTCCCCAGACCACAAATACCGGATTGACTAGAAAAAAGAGAAAACCATTGAAAAGGGGGAATTCCACCGCTAGCTGCTGGTTAAGAGTTGGCAGACGGAACAGCTGTAAAAGATTGGGGAGCAGGTAGGAGAAATGGAACTGCCCGTATTCACTTTGTGTGAATTCCGGCAGGTAGTTATGGCCGAACTCCAATGGGTTGCCGAAACGCGCTGCATTATAAGCCATCATTGCGGCAGCGATGAAAAACACGCCCGAGATGCCCGGCAGCAGGGAAAGCAGAGTAGAGCGCAGTTTTTCTTTGCTCTGCCAAAGCAGGTAAATTCCTACTGCCAGCAGATAGACGGCGGAGAAGGGGCGGCACCCTACCGCCAGTGCCAGCAGGATCAGACACAGGTTATGCCGGTGGGATAAAAGACACCACAGCGCCGAAAAACACAATGCGAGGTTCAGAGCTTGCGCCTGATTCCACACGCCGCCGGTGCGGGAAACTTCGGTCAGGTTGGTGGCAAAGGTAAAAAACAGAGCCCAGAAAGCGCAGGTATAAGGGCTGCCGCCCAAATGGCGGATGCATTGGAACACTGCCGCACAAGAAATCAGGGTATAGACAACCATGAGCAGGTTGGCAGGGGACATCCCCAGCAGGGCCACGAACGGTAGGCTGCAGAGGGTGGGGACAGGTGGAAACGATACATAGTACCGTCCTTGAAAAATGGCAAGCTCCAGCCAAGAGTAGGAAGCGCCGTCCAAGACATCCACGCGCCCCATGAGCCAGTTTTGTGCCTGTAGGGCATAAGTATCATACACATTGGAGGAGAGAAGGGTTCCGCCTGCCAGAGTGTGGTAGAGAAGGTATCCGAGCGCCGCTAGAGAAAGCAGCGCCGTCAGGGCTTTCCGGTAAGATGCCGGGAAAACAGTTTTCAAGGGGCTACTTCCTTTCGTGGGAATATAACAAAAAAAGACAGATCAAAATGATCTGTCTTTTTTTGTGGAGCTGCTAACCAGATTCGAACTGGTGACCTCATCCTTACCAAGGATGTGCTCTGCCTACTGAGCCATAGCAGCATAATGGCGACCCGGAACGGGCTCGAACCGTCGACCTCCAGCGTGACAGGCTGGCGTTCTAACCAACTGAACTACCGGGCCATGTGGCAGGGGCAGAAGGGCTCGAACCCTCGGCACGCGGTTTTGGAGACCGCTGCTCTACCAACTGAGCTATGCCCCTATGTCCTTTACCGTAGTGGCTGTGTCTCACAGCGCGAGTATTATATTACCATCGAACAGAAAGAATGTCAATACCTTTTTTCGATTTTTTTTGAAAAATTTTAAAGACCATAGAATAAGAGCTCAAAACAAGGAAGAAAACAGGAAGGTTACTGAGAAGAAACGCTTTTTTACAGTTTTTCAGAAGAAAACACTTGACAGGTACAGCAGAAATCAGTATAATAACCTTTGTGATTATTTATGATGATTACTGATACCCCTGCCAGTTGGCGGATGGGAGGGAAATAAATGGCTGAAATCAGAATTAAGGACAATGAGTCTCTTGACAGTGCTCTCAGACGCTTTAAGAAGCAGTGCGCACGCTCCGGAGTGATTGCCGAAGTTCGCAAGAGAGAGGCTTACGAGAAGCCCTCTGTAAAGCGCAAGAAGAAGTCTGAAGCAGCTCGTAAGCGCAAGTTTCGCTGATCGATGATTTTGTGCAGATGAGATGAATGAAAAAGCGGGCTTGTAAGCCCGCTTTTTTGTTTCTCATAGGCAAATGACAGGAGGCAACATGGCACTTCGTTATCCAACCAAGATGCTGCATCGAATAACTGACGTTTCGCCGGAAATACTGGCAGAAATGAAGGTCCGTGCTGTACTGCTGGATGTAGACGATACCCTTTCTGCTCATGAATCTCAAACCCCATTCCCCGGCTCGGTGGAGTGGGCGGCAGGGATGCTGCAGCATGGGTTCCGCTTGATGATCCTTTCGAATAATACCAAGGACCGTGTGGCGCCCTTTGCAGAACATTACAGTCTGCCATTCCTCACCTTTGCGGCCAAACCGCTGCCGGTGGGATATTTGCGGGCAGCGCGGCGGCTGGGTGTGAAACCTCGCGAGTGCGTGATCGTAGGGGATCAGGTGTTTACAGATGTGCTGGGAGCCAATCTGTGCGGAATGAAATCCATTTTGCTGGACCCCATTACCTTACAGGAATCTTTTTCTTTCCGGGTTCGCCGGGAATGGGAGAAACCTGTGCGGCAGAAAATGGCGGCAAGGGAAGAGAGGTCTCAAAAAAATGAGTAAAAAGCGTGTTTTGGTGCTGCTGGGCCCCAATCTGAATATGGTAGGGATCCGGGAAAAAGGGGTATACGGCGATGAATCCGCCCAAAGCATTGAACAGCAGATTCGGGATGAAGCTGAAAAGCTGGGATATGTATGTGATGTATACCAATCTAACTGGGAAGGCGCTCTCATCGATAAGATCCATGAAGCCCGAGAGCTGTATGACGGTGTGGTGCTCAATGCCGGTGCCCTGACCCATTATAGCTATTCTTTGCGGGATGCGATTGCTTCTGTGAAGATTCCCTTTATTGAGACCCATATGAGCAATGTACATGCCCGAGAGGAATTTCGGCATACCACGGTGATCGGCCCAGTTTGCGCGGGGCAGATCAGCGGATTTGGTAAGTACAGCTATTTTTTGGCTTTGGCAGCCTTGAAAAATTTGATGAAGTAATATTTTGGGGATTTTTTTGCGCAAACCGTCAGGTTTCTTCTCTTTTGGGTAAGAATATGCTTGAAAAAGTGCCGAAAATATTATAAACTAATGAGTAGTAAATTTTATTTTGGAGGACTGGTTTATGATTACAGCAGGCGATTTCCGAAATGGCGTCACCTTTGAAATGGACGGCAACGTCTATTCTATTATTGAATTCCAGCATGTAAAGCCCGGTAAGGGTGCTGCTTTTGTCCGCACCAAGATCCGCAACGTGATCTCCGGCGCTGTGAC
This sequence comes from uncultured Clostridia bacterium, assembly GCA_944380795.1. Classification (GTDB taxonomy): domain Bacteria; phylum Bacillota; class Clostridia; order Oscillospirales; family Acutalibacteraceae; genus Heritagella_A. The sequence continues at coordinate 23,744 of CALWIS010000039.1, forward strand.
TGAAAAGACCTTTAACCCCAACGATAAGTTCCCCACTGCTTTCATTGAGAGAAAGGATATGCAGTACCTGTATGAGGACGGCGATCTGTATTACTTTATGGATATGGAAAGCTTTGAGCAGATCCCCATCGGTGCTTCTATTCTGGGCGACAACTTTAAGTTCGTGAAGGAAAACATGGAGTGCAAGGTGCTGTCCTATAAGGGCAATGTGTTTGGCGTGGAGCCCCCGAACTTTGTGGAGCTGCAGGTTACCAAGACCGATCCCGGCTTTAAGGGAGACACCGCTACCAACGCTACCAAGCCTGCTACTCTGGAAACTGGCGCTGAGATCAAGGTCCCGCTGTTTATCGACGAGGGCGAAATGATCCGTATCGATACCCGTACCGGCGAATATATGGAGCGTGCATAAGCGCTTATTAGCTGGTTTTTGGCAAGATGCTTTTATAAAGGGAGGTATAACACAATGAAAATGACAGAGAAAGTCGCCTATATCCGTGGCCTGATGGAAGGCATGGAGATGGATCAGAACAAAAAAGAGGTCAAGATTCTGGACGCTGTAGTAGAGCTGCTGGATGATATGGCTGCCAGCCTTGCCGAGCTGGAAGAGGGCTATCAGGATATGGCCGACCAGCTGGATGAGGTGGATGCCGACCTGGGCGATCTGGAAGAAGAGTACTATGGCGGCGGCTGCGATTGTGGCTGCGACTGCGATGACGATTGCGACCATTGTGATGACTACGACGAGGACGAGGATGAAGATGGGGTTTACTATGAAGTGACCTGCCCCTCTTGCAGCGAAACCATCTGCCTGTCGGAGGATATCATCGCAGAGGGCGCTATTGATTGCCCGAATTGCGGTGAGAAGCTGGAATTTGATCTGGATGGCATTAAAGATGAAGATGCCGGCCAGTGCAACTGCGGTTGCCAGGAAAAGGAATAAATTCCTTCTCACATAATAAGTTGAAGAGGCCCTGCTTGTTCAGCGGAATGAGCAGGGCTTTTTTGCAACAATAGGTTATCCATTACACAGCCGGTGCATTTGCGGTATTGGGGCCTGCGGCTTTGCTCCGCAGACGCCAAACACAGCTGCCCGGCACTTTTTAGCCGGAGCCTGGTTTTGCTGAAAAGGGCGCCGGATAAGGCAGGAGTTCGAAGTTATGAAGAGTAAGAAAAAACCATCGCTTTTTTATGTTCTTCCACAGGTACTTCTGGATATCTTCTGTATGTATATCAGCTACTATGTGACGCTGGTGATTCGTATTTCGGATAAAAGCGAGCCCCCATGGAGCCGGGTACAGTATATGGCGGCTTTCCATACCATCATTCCTTGGTCGTTAGCCGTTTGTGTCATTGTGTTTGCGCTGTTCCAGTTTTACCGAGTTATGTGGCAATATGCCAGTGTGGATGAATTAGTACGGATTGTGCTGGGGGTCACGACGGCCTGCGTGATTATCACCTTAATGGGATATTCCCTTTTGGGTGAAAACCGACGATTCCCCAATAGTGTATATTTGGGAGCCTGGCTGTTATCCATGGCCCTTGTAGGCGGTACTCGTCTTACGTACCGCATGATCCACAATGCCAAGCGAAAGGGCCTGCATGGGCTTTCTGATGATGAAAAGACCCGGGTCATGGTGATTGGCGCAGGGGAAATGGGTTCCATGGTCATCAAGGAAATGCGCAATGCACCGGAAAGCCGCGCAATCCCGGTGTGTGCCATTGATGATGACAGAAGTAAACGGGGCATCCGCATCCATGGCGTCAAAGTAGTCGGTGGACGGGACAGCATTCCCCGCATGGTGGTACGCTATAATGTGGACCAGATCGTCTTTGCCATCCCTTCGGTAAAGAACAGCGAAAAGCAGAAAATCATGAGCATCTGTGCCAAAACCGGATGCCAAATGAAGACCGTGCCGGCCTTGTATGAAATTATGGAGCAAGGGGAAAATCCCTCTTACCCCATTCGGGACGTAGAAATTCTGGACCTGCTAGGACGGGATGAGATCCAACTCAACGTGGAAGAGATCAGCGATTATTTGGCGGGTAAAACCGTGTTGGTAACAGGCGGCGGCGGTTCTATTGGCTCTGAGTTGTGCCGTCAGATCGTTTTATTCCATCCTAAGCGGCTGATTATCTTTGATATTTATGAAAACAATGCCTATGACCTGCAAAATGAACTGCTGATGCGCCATAAGGACCTGAATCTGGAGGTGCTAATTGGTTCTGTGCGGGATAAGGCTCGAGTGGATCATGTGTTCCGTGTATTTAAACCGGATGTTGTGTTCCATGCAGCCGCTCATAAGCATGTTCCCCTAATGGAATCAAGTCCCGGAGAGGCCGTAAAAAACAATGTTTTCGGCACTCTGAATGTGGCCCAGGCTGCGGATGAGTTTGGTGCAAAGCGTATGGTGCTGATCTCCACCGACAAGGCGGTGAACCCCACCAATGTTATGGGCGCCACCAAGCGCATTTGCGAGCTGATTATTCAGTATTACAGCCGGCGTAGTGCGCATACGGAGTTTATGGCCGTACGCTTTGGCAATGTATTGGGCAGTAATGGCAGTGTGATCCCCCTGTTCAAAAAGCAGATTGCTTCCGGTGGCCCGGTGACCATTACCCACCCGGAAATCATCCGCTACTTTATGACTATCCCTGAAGCAGCCCGCTTAGTGATACAGGCAGGCGGTATGGCCAAAGGCGGAGAGATCTTTGTGCTGGACATGGGAGAACCGGTAAAGATTCTGGATCTGGCCCGGAATATGATTCGTCTTTCGGGTTTGGAGCCGGATGTGGATATTAAGATCGAATATATCGGTCTGCGTCCCGGAGAAAAGCTGTATGAGGAGCTGCTGCTGGACTCAGAGGGAAAATGCGAAAAAACCAAGCACGAACTGATTTATATTGGCAATCCCATCCCCTTTAATGAGGAGACCTTCCTACAGG
>CALWIS010000040.1 GCA_944380795.1 uncultured Clostridia bacterium
CTCCCAAAAAGACCAGTATGCTTATCAAATCAAGTATTTTGGGCACGGTGATCGGCTCCGGTGAAGTTCAATGGGTAGCTCCGTATGCACGAGCCCAGTACTACAACACCGCTGACACCCGCAGCTATGACCCCAAGCGGGGCGCTCACTGGTTTGAGCGGATGAAGGCCGACCATGGGAAAGCCATCCTGTCCAAAGCTAAGAAGATCGGAGGCGGATCAGAATAATGTCTATTTTAGAAACCATGCGGAGCTGGCTGGCGGAATGTCCCTATCTGGACGAGTTTTCCGGCGGGCATATCGACTGGACAGACAGTGCCGCCATGGATTACGGTATTATGCCTACCGGCAGTGTGACCATCCGAATGGAAGAAGACGTGCTGGGCGGCAAAACCGTCTATAAGCAGTACAACATGGCGCTGTATGCCCGGGGCTGGACGGTGGATGACGTGGTCCGGCTGGAGAACTCCACCTTTCTGGAAGACTTTGCCGACTGGGTGGAGGAACAGCAGATGGCCGGGGAAACCCCTAAGTTTGGGGATAACCCGGATGAAGAAGAAATCACCGCACAAAACGGGATGTTGTATCAGATGGACCCCAACGGTCAGACCGGCCTTTATCAGATACAGATCTCCGTTACCTATGAAAAACATTATGAGAGGAGCTGAGGCAGAATGCCTGCAACTATCAAGACTGGAAAGGCCAAGCGCAAAGAGCTGGCCTTTTTCTTTGAGACAGAAGATACCCTGGAAATCATCGGTAAGGGAATGGAAGAAGCCAGCATCAACCCATCCGCTACCGTGGAATCTGTCAACGATATTCTGGGAAATACAGAAACCACCCTTTCCAGCTATGAGAAAACCACCGATTTGGATCCCATCTATGTGGAGGGCGGCAACAAATTTTCGGAATGGCTGGACAACCTGGAGGAGACCAACGCCATTTTGGACGATGCGGTCGGCACTTTTGTGGTGGTAAAAATGTACAAGACCACAGAAGAGACCAAGTATGTTGCCTGGAAACAGCAGGCTGTAGTGGAGCTGACTGGCTTCGGCGGCGACACCAAGGGCGTCAATGCACCCTGTACCCTGCACTGGATCGGCGAGCGCACTATGGGCACCTTTGACCCGTCCACCAAGAAGTTCACTGTTGATGGCGCCGGCGCGTAAGGAGGCAGCAGAATGAAAGCAAATGTTCCTAAGAAAAAAATAGATTTCATCCGGGTGGATACCGGGGTCAAAAAGATCGAGGTAAACGACGAGGGAGAGACCATCTCCCTCAATTTTGCCGATCAGTCTTTTCCGACACGGTATTTTGCCATGGTGGATGAGTTTGAGGCCCAGCAGGAAGTTTTCCAAAAGGAAGCGGAAGCGCTGGACCGGGAATTCGAAGAGAAGCAGCTTTCCGATTATGAGCGTTCTCGTAAAGCAGCTGCCTTTAACCTGAAGGTTCATGCGTTTTTCAAGGAGCGGGTGGACGGCCTTTTTGGCGAGGGTACCTGCCGGAAGGTGTTTGGGGATATCGTCCCCTCTGTGGATCTGTATGTGGATTTCATCAGCCAACTGGCCCCGTACTTTGAGAAGTACGGAAAAGAGCGCCAGAAAAAGCTGATGCAGAAGTACAGCCCCAAGAGGAAGGGCAATGTATAACTTTTTGCTGGACAGCCTGCCGGAAGACTATGAAGGCTACCTGCTGCGAACAGATTACCGTGTGGGAATACAGATCAGCCAGGCACTGGAGGATGAAGAACTCTCCTCCCAGGAACGCCTGGCTGTTGCTTTTTCGCTGCTGTATGGAGAGGGTATGCCTCCCATAGAGACCGCCTATCAGGGCCTGCAATGGTTCCTAAACGGCGGGAACCTGCCGGAGCAAGGAGAAGGAGAAGAACAAGAAAATTCCGGTGAGGAAGATCTGGGAATCCGCTTTTTCTCCTTCGACTACGACGCAGTAAGGCTGTATTCCGGCTTCCGCAGGATGTACGGCATCGACTTGGACAAAACCCCCATGCACTGGTTTCGTTTTCTTGCTTTGCTGGGAGACCTGGGCGAATGCGCCTTCACACAGGTAGTGCATTACCGCACTGCCGACGTTTCCAAAATGGACAAAGAGACCCGACGCACCTACCTGATGATGCGCCGGAAATATGGCCTGCCTCAGCCGGAAAGCGAAGAATCCAGAGAATTCATGGAAAAGCTGCGGGGAGGTGAGGGGTAATTAAAAAGATAAAATGCCCCTATTGCGGGCACGAGCAATCCATCCAGGCGGACAAAAACGCTGTCTGCCGGGGACTGTGGGTACGCTGCAAGGCCCGGCATTGCGGGAGGATATTTGAAATTATCCTGCCGAAAAAGAAATAACTGTTATCTCAAGTAGTGCCCTTGTGCCGATGAGATGCCTTACAGAGAGGTGAGATCATTGGCACAGCAATACGATGGAAGCATCCGTATCAATACAAAAATTGACCAAACGGGATTTAATAAGGGCATCGCCGGAATCCAGAAATCGGTAAACGGATTAGGTTCTTCGCTGCGATCGTTGGCCGGGATGGTCGGCGTGGCTTTTGGTGTGGCGCAAATCGTCAACTTTGGGAAGGAAGCCATCAGCCTGGCCAGCGATCTGAGCGAAGTCCAGAACGTGGTGGATACCGCTTTTGGCAGTATGTCCGACCAGGTAAACGCTTGGGCAAAGAACTCCATCAAACAGTTTGGTATGTCGGAGCTGTCTGCCAAGCAGATGGCCTCCACCTATATGGCAATGTCGGTTGGCTCCGGCCTGCAGGGGCAGGGCGCCGCCGATATGGCCATGAAGACGGCGGAGCGGGCAGCGGATATTTCTTCCTTCTACAATAAATCTCTGGAAGAATCCGACACCATGCTTAAGAGCATCTGGACAGGCGAAACGGAAAGCCTGAAACAGATCGGTGTGGTGATGACCCAGACCAACCTGGACGCCTTTGCTCTGGCAAACGGCTTTGGAAAGACCACCAGCGAGATGACCCAGGGCGAGCAGATCATGCTCCGCTACCAGTATGTGATGGATCAGACCCGGCTGGCTGCCGGCGATTTTGTCAAAACCCAGGACAGCTGGGCCAACCAGACAAAGATCCTTTCGGAGCAGTGGAAGCAATTCCTTTCCATTATGGGCGGAGTGCTGATCCAGGTGCTGACGCCCGCTTTGCAATTTTTAAACCAGTTTATGGCGGTTCTTATCGGCTGGGCCCAGACCTTCGCCAACGTTGTCTCCGCCTTGTTTGGAAAAAAGGTAGACACTGCGGCGAATGCTATGTCCGGCGCAGCTTCTTCCGCCAACAGTCTTGCCGGCTCTACCGCAGGGGCGGCTGCGGCCCAGGACGACCTGGCAGGAAGTACGGCAGATGCAAACAAGGAATTAAAAGACCAGATCAAAAACTTTTCCGGTCTGGATGAGATCAACACATTTTCTGTTGCTTCTGCTTCTACGCCCGAGGAGGGTTCTGGTAATACAGATTCCAGCACTTTGGGCGGCATTTCTGCATTACCCGATTTTGATACTTCTGCTTATGACGATGCCTCCAAAGAAATAGAGGAGATATTTTCCAAAACATGGGAAAATATCACAAAAGGATTTAATGATCTATTTGTAAAACCGATAAAAGAAAATCTCTATAAATTTGACGCGCCTATTGATAACTTTAAAGCGTTGTTTCAGGATATTGGCGCAAAATTTACAGAGTGGGCAAATCCTATATCCTCATGGTTTCAGGATTATTTCCCTCAAAATGTCTCATCGGCTGTTTCTGCTTTTACAACAAACTGGTCAAATATTGCACTTGTCGCTTCTACCGTTGCCACTACTTTGTGGGATTCTTTTTCGCCGGTAATTGACTGGCTGGTCTATGAAGGCTTGCCTATGCTGTCAGAAATGTTCGATGAAACAGCGCTAACTTTTGAAGATTTTAGCAACGCTGTAACGGATGGTGTTCTTACGATATGGAAAGGCGTGTTTGACAGTCTCAATAATGGCCCGTTTTCTGAGTAGC
>CALWIS010000041.1 GCA_944380795.1 uncultured Clostridia bacterium
GATGGCGCCATCCTTATGTACATCGATAAGGAAACCATGGAGCCGATCCCTTTGTGCAGCCGCCCCGATTGCAACCATGGGGAAGAAACGGAGATGGAAAAAATAGAGGCGTGCAGCGCCTACCTTCCTACTTCCACTGCTCCCTATTATGATGGCAGCAATCTATATTTTGAAAGACCAAAGGAACGATCAGACGACCAGCAGGGAAATGCATCGGTGGAATCTGGCTTTGAACTGGTAAAGATGGATCTGGATGGTACGCAGCAGCAGGTGCTTTCTTCCCAAAGCGGCAGCATTTCATTTCCGCTTATGCACCGCGGGTATTTTTACTGTCTCCTTGATTTCTATACAGCGGACGGAAAAGAGGAACAAAGCGGGGTTTATCGGATTGCGCTGCAAAAGGACGCAAAGCCCGAGCTTTTGTATCAGGCGGAAGAACCGATGACGATCTATAAGTTGGATGTTTATGGCAACGGGCTGTATATTTCGGAGAATTTTATGCCCTCCCCCGATACTTACCAGTGCCGGTGCGTATGCCTGGATCTGCTGACAAAAGAAACGCAGGAAGTGTTTCATAACGATAGCGGTTTAGTGCAATATATATTGGAGGGCTTCTGTAACGAGAAATTGATGTATTGTATTGTGGATTTGGAAACAGAAACTGGCGAAACGGCCCTATATTTGGCCGGGTTGGATGGAAGCAACCCTACCGAGGTAAAGGGAGCGGGGGATTTTTCCAGCTATCTTTCCGATGGGGAGTATATTTACCGGATTCCCATCACATGGAATCCCAATTATTCTCCCAAGGACCCCTTTATTTCGGTTTTGGATACGGATGGAAAGAAAATCCTTTCTCTTTCTCAGGAAGAAACGGAGGAAACGGTGGAGTTACTGCCTGGAAACGGGCCGTACCTGTTCCGCATGGCACAGATAGAGGGGCAGAACAAACTTCTTTGCGCCAAAAAGAGCGATATTTCTACAGGCAAGCTGCATTGGGAAGCGATTGCTTGAGGGGAAAAGGGGTGAGCCTATGCTGCTTTCCATACAGGGAATTTCTAAGACTTATAAAAATGGAAAAGTTCGTGCATTGGATAATTTGAGTTTGGAACTCACCCCGGGCGTATATGGCCTTTTGGGTCCAAACGGCGCTGGAAAAAGCACACTGATGAACATCATCACCGACAGTATCCAGCCGGACTGTGGGCAGGTGTTGTATAACGGAGTGGAGATTTCCAAGCTGGGCAAGGAGTTCCGGGCGGTTTTGGGGTATATGCCTCAAAATCAGCGTTTGTACGATTCTTTTACGGCGGCACGGTTTTTGCTGTATGTAGCCGCCCTTAAGGGAATTCCGAAAAAGCTAGCCAAACAGCGAGTGGAGGAAATGCTGGAACTGGTGAACCTGCGGGACTGCGCCCACAAAAAGCTGGGCGGGTTTTCCGGTGGTATGAAACAGCGTATCCTCATTGCCCAAGCATTGCTCAATGATCCGGAGGTTTTGATTCTGGACGAGCCCACCGCTGGCCTTGACCCAAAGGAACGAGTGCGTATCCGCAATTTTATCAGCCGCATTGCATTAGAAAAAATTGTGATACTTGCCACCCATGTTGTTTCCGATATTGAATATATCGCTCGGGAAGTGCTGCTTATTGATAAGGGACATTTAATTATGCGGGGGACGCCGGCTGAAATTCTGGAAAAAATGGAGGGGAGAGTATGGCAACTCCATATTACGCCCCAACAGCTTCCTGACATACAGCAAAAGTATATTATCACCAATATTCTTGGGGAAAAGGATGGCTTTCTGGCGGTAAAGGTAGTAGCAGAGGAAAAACCGGAAATGTACTCCTGCACCCCTGCATTAGCCACGCTGGAGGACGTGTATCTGAGCCTGTTTGAAGAGGAAAAGGACGGTGACCTATATGCGCCTGTTCCAGTATGAGTGGAGAAAACTGGCAAGCCGTCGCCTACTGTTCTGTTTGCTAGCGGTACTGCTGGCAGGGAATGTTTACCTTTTTTACAATCAGACCCAAAAACCGGAATATGCTCCTGTGACTAGCGGCGTCTATAAACAGTTAATGGAACAATATTCCAATATGGAGCCGCAAAAGGCGCTGGAAGAAGCAGAAAAGTTAGATTCCCGGTTGGATATTGTCAGTTTTGTCAATATGATTCGGGATACCGAGGATGCAGGCATGGAAGGACAGAGCGAAGAACAAGCGGTACAGTCTATGCTGGACGGCAGCCCATTTCCCATGGAATACCGTGAGTTTCTAACCGAATATACCTCCTATTTGGGAAATCCGCAGAAAATAGCGGAAACCTCAGAAGCGCTTGCAGATTTAGAAAAGCAGCTGAATCATATCATCCAATATCCGGAGTATATCCGTTCTATGGAGGAAAAACGGGACGAGATGAAAAAAGCCTCCATCTTTAATAAACCCGGTACTTTTTCTTATCGGAATATTGAAAAAACGCCGGAGGATTTTCGAGGGTTGGATGCTCTTCCGCTGTCCCTTGGGCCAGAAAATTTTTTACTGGCCATCTCCACTTATCCCTCTGCTGACTTTTGCGTGATCCTGCTGCTTTTACTTTTATGTATTTATCTTTTTTGCCAAGAAAGGGAAAACGGTCTATACCGGTTTATCCGCAGCACTCGGCTAGGGCGATTCCCGGTAACCCTTTCAAAACTCATGGTCTTATTGATGTGCGCGGTGGCGCTGTGCCTCTTGTTCTACGGTACCGTAATGGTGACCGCTGTTACGGTCTACGACTTTGGCGATCTTTCCCGAACTATCCAATCCCACCCCTCTTTCCGGGGAGCTAGTGTACCCATGACAGTTTTTCAGTACTTGGCTGTGGTACTTTTAGGAAAACTCCTGTTGGTGATTTCCTGCACACTACTGTTTGCGGTTGTTTTCTCCCTTTTTTCCAATATAAAAACCATTATTTTGATGTTGGGGATTTTCTTTGCAGCAGAATATGCCGGTTATGCTTTGATCCCCCTTCAATCTTATCTGAATATCCTGAAATATCTGAATTTTTTTGCATTTGCCGATTCCTATTCCCTGTTTGCGCAATACTATAACATCAATTTGTTTGGATTCCCGGTTTCCCGGATTGCCAGTACTCTATGCTGTCTGCTGTTTTTTATCATAACTTTACCAATCCTTTATTTTCTGTGCAACCGGCGGTCTTGGAATCTTACTTTTTCCCTGCCAAAGCTGCATAGTAATAAACTCCGCCCTATTCATGGCGCGGCCAGTTTGTCCCGACAGGAATGTTTTAAAGCGTTTGTTTCCAATAAGGGATGGATTTTCGTGGCGATTGCTCTGATAGTAGGAGTCTATAGCATAGATACCAGCACCTTGTATATGGATTTTGACAATAGTGTTTACTGGTCTTATGCAGAGCTTTTGGAAGGACCGGTGGATGAGGAGCATGAAACCATCCTTCAAAAGGAGGAAGAACGTTTTTCTAACATCGGACAGGAGATTCAGACGGTACAGTCCGATTATCAGGAAGGGAAACTTTCCAAGCAGGAATATTACAGCAAAATGCAGGAGCTAAATTCCTTTGATAAGCGTTTGGATGGGTTTGATAAGGCAAAAATACAGTTTGAAAAGCTCCAGGCTTTGGAACAGGAAACTGGTCGGGAATTATACTTTAGTAATCAACTTCAAAGTAATTATATTTTTCATAACGCATTTCGTTCGTGGATCACAGCGGTTCTCTTTGCATGTTTGCTCATCCTTGCTCTTAGCAGCTTTTATCCATCCGATTATCAATCTGGTATGGATTCTCTTCTTCGGAGCATGAAATATGGCCGCCAGCGGCTGATGCTCTACCGAATGGGTTACGCAGTTCTGATGGCAGTAGGGATACTGACGATCCTGACCATCCCGCATATTATCACGATTAGCGCCCAATATGGCTGGCCAGACCTTTCCATACCGATTCAAAGTATAGAAGGATATGGCTATCTATCTTGGAATATAACAATAGGGTGGTTTCTGATTTTTAATCTGGGATTACAGTATATAACTGCTATTGTTTTAGCCTTAGTAATTCTTGCCATTTCTACCCTTGTAAAGACCCAAAGCCTGACCATACTGGCTTGCTGTGTACTTATCATATTTCCGTTATTACTTAAGCTAACGGGTATCTCGGCGCTGGATTGGGTTACGCTAAATAATGGGTTGGTGCTTTTTAGCGGGTTTGATTTCCATGGCTTTTGGCAAAATATTCTTTATTATATCGTATTGTTGTTACTGGGGGCCCTTGGTTTTAGATTTACCCAAAAAGCTTTCTCGCCCTTAAAGTGAGAGAAGCTTGCTAAATTATACTTTGCTAAGAAGAGGTTTTTTGCATGGGTATTGGGGCAGAAATTTTCTTCTTTTATGGTTCAATACTTATGTCCCAATGGGTATCTAAATTATCAACACTTCCCAGTCGAGTGCCTCGACGCACAAGTCGCATTCCGGGGCACTCCTCTTTTTTTATGGTTTTGCCTGGCGTTTAGGAGGGAATATAATCTATCAACTTTAGAAAGACGAATTACTTAAGGAAAGAATGCAAATTTAGGAATAAAATGCATAAGTTTTGAGAGCTTGCATGAACTAAGAGATAAAAAATTGCTCTAAGGGTATCTTATTGGTCAAAAAATAAATAACAAGACCAAAAGTTTCCCTAAAAACCAATTTATAGCTTACCAGATTGTCAGAAAATCCGGTACAGTATAAAAGGAATACTGTGGGGCGTATCTGGCTACACAAAAGTCCGGTTAAAACGCAGCATAGAAAACATGGGGGGCTTGAGATGGAACGGAAAAAGCTCGATTTTTGTCAAGGCTGGCTTTTTCGCAAAACAGGGGCCGACGCATGGGAACCCGTAACGTTGCCGCACACCTGGAACGCACAGGACGGGCAGGATGGCGGCAACAACTACTGGCGCGGAACGGCAGTGTACCTAAAGCGGTTTGCTAGGCCGGATGTTCCGGCGGGCGGACGCGTCATTCTGGAGTGCAACGGTGCAGCCATGATAGCTGACGTTTCTTTAAATGGGAAACGTCTTGCCCATCATGAAGGCGGATATTCGACCTTTCGGGTGGATCTCACCGATGAACTGAAAGCGGACAATGCTCTGGAAATCGCGGTTGACAACGGAGTAAATGACCACTGCTACCCGCAGAAAGCGGACTTTACCTTTTACGGCGGCTTATATCGGTCGGTCAATCTATTGTTGGTACCCGAGCGTCATTTTGCGTGTTGTAAAGACGGTACTCCGGGAATCCGTGTAACGCCCCGTGTTTGTCTGAAAGATCACAGCGCAGTGATCCAGGTGGAATCTTGGCAGAATATTGATGGGCCTGTCTGCTTCACTGTTGCAGATCATTCGCAAACTGTCCTTTCACAGGATGGGTATGCCCAGGCAGAGTTTACACTGCCGGATGCACATCTTTGGAATGGCGTGCAGGACCCCTACTTGTATACAGCTCGAGCTCAGCTGATAGAAAATGAAGGAATGGGTGACAGGGTGGAGGTCCGTTTTGGATGCCGCACCATCGCTTTTGACCCGGAGCAGGGATTTTTGCTCAACGGGAGACTTTATCCGCTGCGGGGCGTTTCCCGACATCAGGATTTTGCCGGATTGGGAAATGCCATTGGAATGGCTGAGCACTGTAAGGATCTGGAACTGATTCGGGAAATCGGAGCTAATACGGTGCGGCTGGCCCATTATCAACACGCTCAGGAGTTTTATGACCTGTGCGACGAAGCCGGTCTTGTGGTTTGGGCAGAGATCCCTTACATTACCCAGCATATGCCCGCAGGCCGTCAGAATACGCTGGATCAGATGCGGGAACTGATTACCCAGTGCAGCAACCATCCCTGCATTGTTTGTTGGGGGCTCTCCAACGAGATCACTGCCAGTTCGCCGGTGGAGGAGGACTTGCTGGAAAATCACCGCCTGCTCAATGATCTGTGTCACCGCATGGACCCCACCCGCGCCACAACAATGGCCCATGCATTCATGCTGGAGACCGACAGCCCACTAATCGGGTATGCAGATCTTGCCTCATACAATCTGTACTTTGGCTGGTACCTGGGAGAACTGGAGCAAAACGAAGCGTTCTTTGATGCCTATCACGCCCGATTCCCCAACCGAGTCATCGGTTTTTCGGAATACGGTGCCGACGCAAACCCGGCATTTCAGACTGCTTCCCCCTCCGTCGGGGACTATTCGGAGCAATACCAGTGCCTTTATCATGAGCATATTCTGCATATAATCCGGCAGCGACCGTACCTGTGGGCAACCCATGTATGGAATATGTTCGATTTTGCCGCGGATGGGTGGGACGAAGGCGGTGCTCATGGCGTGAACCAGAAAGGCCTTGTGACCATGGACCGCCGCATGAAAAAAGATGCCTTTTATCTGTACAAGGCCGCCTGGAACAAGACGGAGCCTTTCGTGCATCTGTGCGGCCGCCGGTATGTGGACAGAACAGAATCGGTTACCGAAATCAAGGTGTATTCCAACTGCGGGGTTGTAACGCTTTATGTGGACGGCCAGCCTGTGGCGACACAGACAGGGGAAACGGTGCTCTGTTTTCAAATCCCCATTACCAGTGAACACCAGATTGAGGCAAGTGCCGGTGAAGCCGGGGATAGTATGACCATCCGAAAGGTAGAACGGCCTAACCCCACGTATCAGTTTGCTCGGGATGGCGGAATTGCCAACTGGTTTGATGAAGAGGATTTCAAGTCCGGGTTTTATTCCATCCGGGACACGCTGGGAACGCTGAAGCGCGACCCGGACACTGCCCGAATTGTGAATGTCTTGATGGAGCGGGCCGCCGCTAGTCGGGGCGATGTGGCCAAAAGCGCCCATGCCAATGAAAACCTCCAGAAAATGATGGCCCAGATGCCGCTGCAAAGCCTGCTCAAACAGGCGGGAGACGCAATTCCCCGAGAAGCAATCCGGCAGCTGAATGCAGCGCTGCAGAAGATTCCAAGAAAAACCTGCTGAGTGGAAAGAAGAATACTATGGAACGAATGAAAACAGGCTTTCTCCTGGGAGCTGCTAAGGAAGCGGCGGCCCGCCTGCATCAGGAATTTGGCGTAACCGTTGCGTTTGTCACGCTGGGTCCCAAGGGATGCTTGTACAGTGCCAACGGTGTGTGCGGTATCGTGGACAATCCTCCTGCGGCCACCGTGGATACCACGGGAGCGGGGGATATCTTCGGAGGCAGCGCCCTGAGCCGTTTGCTGATGCTGAATAAGCCCCTTAACACGCTCACAGATGTGGAATTGCGCAATGCGGCGACGTTTGCCTGTTGGGCTGCAAGCTTATCCACAGAACGAGCTGGAGGCATTTCCAGTGTCCCTCCTCTGGACGTGGTATTATCCCATATGAAAGGTTAAAAATAGACTGCGCGGGAGAATACAGAAATTTTGCTGTAAAGCCCCTCAATAGATGGAACACTGCTTAAACAAGAAGCCGCCCAACCTGCTAGAGTTGGACGGCTTCTCTTTTACTAACTATATGATATGAAGTATATTTTAAAATTCTATACGTAAAATTTGCAGCTGATAGGGAGCGATAGGGGCGGAAACGTTCTGGCCTTCCAGATGAAGCTCTCCTGCCATAGGCCGCTCCAGCTGGTCTGCCTGACAAGCGGACACAGGAGCAAAGCCGCAGTCAAGGGTATATTCGCCAGCTTTTCCTTCCGTCTCATAAAGTTTCAAAATGAGGCCTTTCCCGTCCTCCGAAACCTTTACCGAGGAGAGCAGGACATTCCCGGAAAGCAGCTGTACAAATTTTTGGGATACCGGCAAAGTTCCCGCATGGGGTCTTCCTGCCATGGTGAAGATGGGGTGCTCATAAGCCTGCACCTGCTGGGCGTATTCCCGGTTGGTTTTTCCGGCGGGGGATGCCATCAGGGCAAACTCCATTTCATGGTGACCGATCTCCGGGGTGGGGTCGGGGTCGTACGCGCCGCGGATGAGGGTAACAGCCATACGCCCGTTGGCGGTGCGGTAGCCGTACTTGGTCTGGGCGGTGAGGAGAAGGGCGTCTGTTTCGTCTGCCGCCATGACAAAACGATTGGCGGGCAGATCCATTTCGCGGCCTTCGCGGGAAAGGAAGCTGAAGGGAACATCATAGAGGAAGTTTTCTCCGGCACATACGGTGGGCATGGTAAATTGCAGGCAGGGAATACCGTTTTCATTGCTGCCGAATTCCCGCCAGTCGCAGAAAGCTTTATAGCACAGAACGCTGCTGTTCTCATCCAGAGATACTTCCACGCGGAGTTTGGAGGCTCCGAATTCCATGGAGATTTCCAGCCGTTTGCGGCTATTGCCGGAAGACAGGGGACGCATTTCCGCTTTGGTGAGGGGGGTTACCTCTTTTTGACGGCCGGTAAACCAGGCGGACATTCCGCCGTTCCAACCGGTGACCTCTTTCCAGACTGCCTCAGTGGCCAGTTCAAACCGGCCCTCCTGCCCCTCGGGGAGCAGTTCCCGTCCGGTCTCTTTGTTGTATAGAGAACAGAGGGAAGCGGTAGCGGGGTTGAACACGGCGCGGAGTTTGCTGTTTTCCAGAATAAAGGTTTCCGGGTTCTGCACCCGCATATCGTTGATAAAGGAGAGTCCGGTGGTTACCGGCTTTTCGCCCACCAGCACCGTGGCCCAGCCGGAGGCAGGAACCGTGACAGTTGCCAGAATCCGGGCGAAATGATGGCCCCAGTAATCGCCCTGTTCCGTCATCTGGGTATCCAGCCATTTGCCTTCCGGTGTTTGCACCGCCAGACGGCTTTCGTCGCCCTCATAATCCCAGACAACAAATTCCGTTACTTCTGTGCGTTTCCAAGGGCAGGAATTGAACAGGTGGAAAATCCGCTTTTTACCGGCGGTATGGCCGCAGCCGCCCATAATCCCTCCGAATCCGGCGCCGCCGCCTTCCCCGCGGGAGAAGGCAACCTCTGCCGGTTCCATCAAAGACTGGGTGTCCATCTTTTCTGCCAGCTGACAGAAAGCGGCTTTCCGACGGGCACTGGCCGCACCGGAGGCTTCCTGATAAAGGCCGGACGCGTATTCCCGGGTTTCGGTGACGCCGGAACCGGGAATAATATCGTGGAAGTGGTTGAACAGCACCTTTTCCCATGCGTCGGCAAAGATCTCCGGGTGGGGTTTGGCGCCAGCCTGTAGAACGGCAGCGGCGTCGAACAGCTCCGCATCCTGTAAAGCGCGTTCGCAGCGGCGGTTCCCGGCCTTAATGCGGCTTTGGGTGGTGTAGCAGCCGTCGCAAAGGAAGTTGATTTCCCCTTCCTCCACCGGCAGTGTCTCACGCCGGGATTCCACCGTGTGGAAATATTGGTGGAAAGTGGAGAAGGTAAATTTGGGATACACAGGCCAGCGGTCCATCTCGATGAGGCGGTCCAGGTCGCGGCGAGTGGGGCCGCCGCCGTGGTCGCCTACGCCGTACACCTTTAGCAGGGTTTTGGAACCGGTAATTTCCGACAGCTTCACCGCGTGCTCGGCCAGTGTGGTGTCCATTTCCCCGTTATACCAGAAAGGCTCGGTGTAGAGGATCAGCTCGGAACCGGCGGGGGAACGCCAGCGATTGAGAATCTGATCCCCGATACGGCCGCGGCAGTGGTAATAATATTTTACGCCGCCCTTTGCCGCAATCTCCGGCACATTCCGGCTGTGGCCGAAGGTATCCGGGTCGAAGTCCACTTCCAGACTGTCGGGGTCAATGAAGAAAAGCCGGGACAGATAGTTTTTCGCGTACAAAATATGCCGGGACAGGCTTTCGCCGTTGGCCATGTTCTTATCGGTCTCCACCCAGGCGGAAGCGGTCAGTTCCCATCTTCCCTCGGCAACCCGCTGCCGGACTTCATCCAGCATTTCGGGGGCAAACCGTTCCAGAATCCGATAAACGGAAGCCTGAGACTGAGAGAATTTGAATTGAGGATATTCCTTCATGATTTGCAGCATGGTGCGGAAGGTATCGATCACCGTGTTGACGGTTTCATCAAAGCCCCACATCCAGTTCATGTCGATATGGGCATGGGCTGCGCAGAGGAACTCATAGCTTTTGGCTTCCTGCGCGGCCGGGAGAAGCGCCTTTTCGGCGGCCTCTGCGGTCTGGTTGGAGATTACACCATCCTGTTCTAAGCCAGCCTGTAAAATGCCCAGGGCGGACTGGATGAGGGGTTCATACTTCCCGTTGGCATCTTCGGAAAGGGTATGGACAAACCGCAGTTCTCCTCGGATACGTTTCTGCCAAGGGGTTTCCTGTGGCAAGTGATCAAATCTGCTGAAATCATATGTAACCTGAATCATAACGACTCCTCCTGAAAGCGTTAATCGCGGGCAGCTTCTGCCATCGCCAAAATATTCTCAGCCGGTACATTGGGGAGGACTTCCTCATCGCTGGGAGAGATCACAATGTGGGGCCCTAAAATATCCCGCACGCGGTGTACTTCGTCCTTGATCTGCTGGGGGGTAGCATTGACAAAAAAGCTCTGTGCATCAATGCCGCCAACAAAGGCCAGGTCGTTTTTATACTGCGCCAGCTCTTTTGCGCTCATACCGGCAGCCTGTGCCTGAATGGGGTGCAGGATATCCACACCGGCATCGATGAGATCGGGGATAATGCGATAAATGGAGCCGCAGGAGTGGAGCATGATCTTCTTGTTGTACTTTTTGCCCACGGCGATCAGCCGCTTAAAGGAAGGCAGTACAAATTTGCGGAACAGCTCCGGGGAGATGAACAGGTCCCGCTGGGTTCCAAAATCATTGCCGAAAAACATGACGTCTGCCCTGTCGCCTAAAGCAGAGAAGAATTTCTCGTTGGCAGCTACATAGTAATCCACGATATGTTCGGTAGCGGCCTCTACGACCTCGGGGCATTCATACATCTTGATGAAATAGTTTTCCATGCCGAAGAAGTCAGCCACATTGTGGAAGAAGGGGCACCACATCCCGGTAAAGACCATTTTATCCGGGAACTGCTCGATCTGTTTGTAGATTTCTGTAAAATCACAGTAATCGGGATTGGGCCAAGGGTATTTTTCAATTTCCGCAACCGTTTCCGCATCGGCAAAGCATCCGGCAGCGCTGAGGGTGCGGCGCTCCGTTCCCAGAGCGGGGTCGATAGCAGTGCGCCCTTCGGGATGATGGTAGCCGCTGTCCGCGGTAAACCAGCGGCAGTCATCGTTAAGAAACTGGAAAATCGCCTCACGAGTAGGCTCGATGCCCCATTTTTCCGCGTAAATGGGTACCGTTGCGTCATTGGGATGCCCGGTCCACATCACGCCGCCGCCTGTGCTTTTGCGGTTGAAAACTTCCATTACTTTTTCGCGAGAAGTCAATTGGATTCCTCCCTTAAAAAACTCCTAAATGAACTTGAACTGCTGTTTTAGCAGGAAGCGTTATGGCGGTCTACGATCTCGCCTACATATTTGATGCGGTCAATGTTGCCAGTGGAGGACATTTCATCGGAAATTCCCAGAATCAGCTTGCCTGCGAAGAGGTCAATTACGCGCTCAGTCTGCTCTTTCAGCATTTCAATGGGGTAGGTTTCGTCAAAAAGGACAGCTGCAATACCGTCTACCAGGCCCACCTGATCGCCAAAAGCGGCTTTTACTTCTTCCAGGGTCACGTCGCCCTGAGGCTTGGGGGTCACTGCTTCAATGGCGTCCAGGCCTGTTTCTTTGGCATAAGGCAGGATCGCTTTGGTATCGCCGTCCCAGTGAGCAAAGGTATAATGACCGGATGCGTGGAGCAGCTCGTTGCGGTGCTGATATTCCGGCAGCACATACTTTTCAAACAGGTAAGGCGGGAGGGTGGCGCAGTGCACGTTGTCTCCAAAGTTGATCCACTCAAAACAGCTGGACTGGATCATCTTAATGAATCGATCGTGGTTGGCGCGCTTGACCTTGAAGTACTCCTCGCAAACGTCGGGCATATCCATAAGGGCATAAATCCCGTTTTCTACGCCCATAGTGTCATTGAACAGGGACTGCACACTGACCCGAGGGAAATAAATGGAGCCTAAACCATTCTCTCCCCAGATCTTATAGATCTCATCATAGTTCTCCTGGGAGAATTCATAGTCCTGATTGGCTTCGATGTACATTTGGACTTCCATATCCTTTTGGTTTTCTACCCACCATTTTTCAAAGTATTCGCCGTAGTTGGAAGTGTTGCGGCGGGTAATGGCGTCAATGGTCCCTTCGGGGGTTTCGATAAAGTGATGGGTGCGAAGCTCGTCGATGGGCTTGGAATAGCGCTTAATGGAGGGGTCTTCGATCAGTTTGACTGCATAGTTGTAGTCATAAATACGGTTGGAGCAGCCCAGGGCTTCATAAAGCTCCCGAATACTCATACCGGTATAAGGAGCGGGCAGGGGTTCATTGCGGAATTTGCGGTCATCATACCAGCAGATAATGCGGGGCTGCCACAATACTTTGCCGCCGGACTGGCCGCGGATAATGGCGCGGTTTAGATCAATGTGATTTTTCATGGGGAGTTCTTTCCCGGATATTCGGAAAAAGAACAAACACCACCTTTCTGAAAAATATCTTTTCTGTGCACGTGGGGCACAGTGAATAGAGAATTGCAGGGCCGTATGGAAAGCTATGGCCTGTGTGAGGAAGTTTGATATTTTGATATGTCAGCTTTGATTCTTCTGTGTGGAGCGGTTGGCCACCAATGTGGGCTGAAGAATCGTTTGGATGGGAGCGATGCGCGGGTTATGGATGAGCTTTTTGATAATTTGAGCCGCTTGCACCCCCATTTGGAAGGAATCTTGATCCACATAGGTGAGAAAAGAATATTTAGAATCTATCATCGCAGGTGTATCAAAGCAAACAAGAGATAAATCTTCTGGTACACGTATACCATTGCGGTCACAATGTAGCAAAATATATTTTGCTGTGTAGGTGTTAACGGCGATGGCGGCTGTGATTTGTCCAGATTTTATTTTTGCAAGGAAACCGGATATGGTTTCATCCGTTAAGGAAAAGAATACCCGGTTTTCGTCTGCTTCCATCTGGTTTCTTCTTAACTCCTGCATATAACCTAAGTAACGGTTTTCTGTACTCTGTTCTGAAAGATCGCTCTTGGCACAAAAAGCGATTTTGGTGTGTCCCAGTTCTATTAGATGTTTGACACATAACGCGCCGCCATATAGGTTGTCTGAAATCACATAGGAGGAATGGATTCCCTGAAACCGGCGGTCCAACAGAACGTAGGGGAAATGATCTACTTGTAAGGCCAAAATAGTGTCGCTATAGATTTCGTTATCGATGGGGAAAATAATCAATCCGTCGTAGCCTTCGTTGCGCAGCTTTTTAATGGAATACTCCTCATATTCCAGATTATGGGTCTGGATGATATGCAGGTCGTATTCGGGGAAAGCAAGCTCCGTTCCTATGGCGTATGATAGGGTAAGCGCGTGGATATCGCTGATACAGGGAATCAAAAGCCCTATTTTTTGGGGATGATGCATCTCCCTATGGGTTTTATGACCGGCTTTTGAAGATACGAAGCTGCCTTTGCCTTGTTTGCGGGTGATATAGCCCTCGTCAACAAGCATATGCAAAGCTTTAGACACAGTGATTCTGCTTACGTTATATATTTTTACCAGTTCATTTTCACTGGGGAGCATATCGTTTTCCTGATAGATTCCAGTATCAATTTTTTCTTTTAAATCGTTGTATAAAGTAAGATATTTACAAGAATTGGACATTTTTTCTCCTTTACGATATAGACAACATAACAACACGCTCATTATATAGACCTTTATTTTGAGTGTCAATATTTATTGTGAAAATAGTTTTTATTTTTTTATTTATAAAATATATTTATTTGTTTTGTATAATATTATTTTGAGAAATGGTGAATTAAGTCAAAAACGACTTGTTATATATTTATTATAACAAGTTGCTGCGCAGAGAATGTTTACATGATCAATAAAAAATTTAACACATAGAAAAGGCCAGCACTACAAAAGCGCTGGCTTTTTGTTTGGTTACTTGTTGAGGGACGCCCCTTTTTTCAACTTCATGATCCTTGTGTTTTGAGTTTCGTAATCAAAAACAGCAATATATCCACAAGCAGGTTCGGCCTGAAAAGAGAAGTGTGCCTGCATATGGCCGTGCCCCTTGGCTACATAGAAATCTTTCGTCCAAGATACGGTTGCGTCCAGTTCCACAGAGCCGGGAGCAATGTAGCAAGCGGCGCCATGAGGCACGCCAAATCCCGGCGCATCTTTTGCATCAAATATTTTAGAAACGGTTCCCCTTTGACACACCACCTTCCCATCGTTGCGGGGCAGGCCTTGCACATAGAGATATAGGACTGCCGCATAAGGATACTGCTCCAAAAAATCTTTGGCTATTTTACGGGAACGCCGTTTCGCCTGCCATATAAGCAAAAGAATAAACAGCACACAAACTACGATCATGATCATACTTTCTGTAGTGGTAAGTTTATGGTTCCAAAAATCCATGGCGATAGCCTCCTTTTTATCAAAATATTATAACAGGAATTCCGGGATAGAACAATATTTCTATCCATCATTATCGACAGGTTTTGCTGCCGTTGTTGAAAAAGGGCAAAAATAGGAACAGCCGCCTGCGCTTTCCGACAAGGAAGCAGGCGGTTGTTCCGTTTTAAGGAGGAGATCATCAAAGCGATCAAGCTTGTACGCTGGTAAAATGGGTGGAGCCGTTGTCTGTGCAAATAGGGATAGAAAAAGTAATCATGGTACTTTCGTTCTGGATACTGTTGATCTTTAGTGTGGAGGACTCTCCATAGGTGAGCAACAGCCGCTCGTTTACGTTTTTCAGACCATATCCGCTGGATTCCGTCTGGGTAAGGAGGGGGATTTTTTCCGGCGGGATGCCCACCCCGTTATCCATAACGGTGAAATGTACCATATTGTCCACACGGCGAATGGTGAGGAACAGTTTTCCTTCTCCTGTCTGCTTGGGAAGGATACCGTGGATGATGGAGTTTTCTACCAATGGCTGTAAGATCAGGTTGGGTACATAAATTTCGGGCAGCGTGGGATCGATCTGGGACAGCACCTGAAAAGCGTTGTCGTGAAGAAGCTGCTGGATCTCAATATAGGAAGTCACGTTGCGGATCTCGTCTCGAAGAAGAATATCCGACCGGCCCTTATTGAGAGTGGTGCGGTAAAAGGTGGACATGAGCTGGGACATCTGGCTGATGTCCTCCTGATGGGTAAGCAGTGCTCGGCTATTGATGAGCGACAGGCAGTTATAGAGAAAATGCGGGTTGATCTGGGCCTGAAGGGCTTTTAGCTGGGCCTCCTTTAGGGTGATCTTGCTCTGATAGTTTTCTTGGATCAGTACCTGGATCTCATCGGCCATTTTTTGAAAATTATTTGTTAGTTCGCCAATTTCATCCTGGCAGTGGTCGTGGATCTGGATGTTGAAATTTCCCTTCTGCACGGTATGCATAGCGTTGCGCAGCCGGTTGATCCGCTTGACGGAATATTCGGAAAAGAGATTGCTCAGGAAAAAGATCAGCAGCAGACAGACCACAATAATGACGATCATCACCAAAATCATCTGCTCGGCAGATTGGACGATGAGGTAGTAAGGCTTTGCCAAGGTGATGGTCCAGCCATTACCGATGGTAGTGGAAATGCTGGTCATATGTTCTTTGCCGCGCCCGGCAATAGAAGGGGATGTATATTCAAAATAGGTTTGATGGGGGGAGGAAACCTTAACGTAACAGTCATCGGAAATATTGTCCAGAAAATAGAAAAAGGCTTTTTCCGGGATGCGGATAGCAACACAGTTATCAGAATAGGAGTGGATGTATTTGGTGTAGGGTTCTGGGACCTTTGCCAGTACCACCATGCTTCCATCGTTGTCTGTATACCACTGTGGCTGCGCTTGGATGGACTCCGGGTCTCCGGTAAACCAGGTCTGCTGGGGCAATTCCGAAAGGGGCCGCAGCTGCAGCCCATGGGAAAGCCCTTCCTGCCGGGTATACAGGGTGATCTGTTCCACATCGGGATGCTGGTTATAAACGCTGGTAAGGAACACATCATAGGAATAAGTGAA
Organism: uncultured Clostridia bacterium; assembly: GCA_944380795.1. Classification (GTDB taxonomy): domain Bacteria; phylum Bacillota; class Clostridia; order Oscillospirales; family Acutalibacteraceae; genus Heritagella_A. The sequence continues at coordinate 16,106 of CALWIS010000041.1, forward strand.
CTGCTCGTATTTTTCGTAAATACTCTCATATTCCCGGGAGGCGGTGGTAATCACAGTATCGGTGTTGGTGACATGGGTAATTAAATTTTCATATAACTCCAGCTGGTGATTCAGGGAATCCGCGGCGGTATTCAGGGTGTATTCCAGGGCCGTGGTTTCCTTTTCATACAAATTGCTGACGATCTGATAATAGCAGAAAACCGTAGTGATCATCAGGGGAATGATGCTGACCGTAAAAGAGGTGAGAACCAGCTTTTTTCGATAGCTAAGATTTTGCAGCCGAAGGGCATAACGATGGATTAGTTTACGCATTCTTGCCCTCCTGACGGTATTTATCCGGGGATTTTCCAAAATATTCCCGGAAGCTCTGGCAGAAATAGGAGTAGTTAGGATACCCGATCTCTACGCCAATGTCGATTACTTTTTTGGTGGTGTTCCGCAGCAGCTCGCTGGCTTTTTCCATGCGGAATTGCCGGATATACTGATACAGGCTTTTTCCTGTTGCTTTTTTAAAAAGGCGGCTCAGATAGTCCGGAGAGAGAAAGACAATGGAGGCCAGCAGTTCTACTGAAAGTTCCTGGCTGTAGTGTTCGTGGATATAGTTCTGTACGATCACCAGCTCCCGCCGGATATTTTGATTGGAGTCGCTGAAAGATTGGGAAATAGGTTCTGCCATTTTCTGCACCATATCGATGATTTTGGAAATATCCCGCTGTAAATACAGGTCGGAAATGATGGTTTCCATAGAAGGGCCGGAATGTTTGACGCTGTCGGGCAAAAAGGAATACAGGGAGGCCACCAGGTTGGAAAAAACAAATTTGACGTAAATTTGTGACTGGTTGCTCTGGCGGCGGTATTTTTTCAAAAACAGATCCATCCCCTGGGTGAATTTGGCTTCATCTCGGGAAGAAAGGGCGTTTTTAATCAAGGCCAACAGCGTGTTGTCGTCGGTATCTTCAGTAATCATGGTCTCAGCATCTCCATTATGATAGGTAAAGATATGCTCGGAAGGGTTCCAGAAACGCTGCTCCATGCGCTGTTCCACATAGGCATAGGCCTCTTTCAAAGAGGTGTAGTACTTCATGGGTCGGCTGATGGCAAGATAGCAGGAGACTCCATAATTTGCCTGGATATGGGAGATGATGTGGGTACCAAAAGATTTTTCGTCATAGATCTCGTCCTGAATGAGCAGAAGGGCCTGGGGCGTCAGGTTGAGAGAGGCAAAATTCAGGTGCATCCGGGAACGCAGCCCTTCGTAGAGCTGTGCGTAGTTATTCTCCAAAAAGGCATTGGGCAGATCCAACAGCACCATTCGGTGAAAGTGATGCAGCTGCTCCAAAATATCCTCGCTGAAAGAACCCTCTTCCAGGTTTCCGAATACAGCCATCTGGATGGCGGATTGCAGCATGCTGGCTTGCAGCCGCTGGGTAGCAGTGCGCTCCTCGGTGATCTGCTCTATAACGGCATTGAGGGTGTTTTCCAGTTCTGCGGGGACCACTGGTTTGAGGATATAGTTTTCCACCCCATAATGCAGTGCGGCCCGGGCATATTCAAACTCTGCGTAGTTACTGAATATGATAAGCTTGATATCGGGATACAGCTGGGAGACCTTCTGGATAAAATCCAGACCGTTCATGGCGGGCATTTGGATATCTGTCAGAATGACGTCAGCCTGCCAGGTACATAAAATATCCAGCGCGGCAAATGCATTGTCCACATCCCGCATTTCAAAGGGTAATCCGGCCTTTTCAATAAGAAAACGCAGACAGTCCCGCTCGTTTTTTTCATCGTCCAGAATCAGAAGTCGGAACAAGATGGACAGCTCCTTTCCAAAACGCTATTTGTACAGATATGGTACAGAGACAGCGGTTTTTCGACCGAGAAATTCTGGGGGAATTTGTAATGTTGTGGTATTTCTACACGTTTATCTGTATTTTAATTATAGAGGATTCCCGGAAAAAAGTAAAACGAAACAGGACAAATGAGCGGGAATTTGATATGTTTGTCGGAAATCTGATATATGAATAATTTGAAAACTTTTGTATCATATATGCCAGAGATTTTCTTTCTGTTTAGAAATCGACAGCAAAATACCCAAAACCAATTTAACACCACAGGAGGAATGACGAAATGAAGAAGATCACAAAACTGCTCGCTCTCGTCTCCGCCGCCGCGTTGCTGCTCCCCATGGTATCCTGCAGCAGCGGGGAGGAAGATTTTACAGCCGGCATGACCGATGAGGAAAAGGCTGCATGGGAAGCCGCTGCCAACGACCCCTATGGCAAGTATCCGGAGCTGGTGACATACACCACCGGCTATAACCTGACCAACCAGGGTTCCGATGTGCTGGCCGGTACTCCCTATGAGGACGATACCACCGAAAACAACGCTTATACCCGTTATCTGAAAGAAGTGCTGAATGTCCAGAACGAAAACGCATTTGAAGCAGTTTCCGGTGCGGACTATGACCAGAAGGTCTCTATGGCCATTGCCAGCCAGAACATCCCCGACATCATGCACGTTTCCAACTATGAGACACTGGTGGATCTGGTGGAAAGCGACCTGATCGAGGATATGACCGACATCTATGAGAACCTCGCCTGCGATACCGTGAAGGAAGCTTACGCAAGCTACGGCGAAGGCAACAGCCCTCTCGATGCCGCTACCTTTGACGGAAAACTGATGGCCATCCCCAAGACCCAGCTCAGCGACGGTCAGGATTTCCTCTGGCTGCGTAAGGATTGGCTGGACAACCTGAAGCTGGAAGAGCCCTCCACTCTGGAAGAGATGGAAGCAGTCCTGAAGGCCTTTATCGAGGATGACCCCGACGGCAACGGCAAGGACGACACCATGGGTATGGTAGTACATAGCGAGGTGTACGGCGATTATCCCAACAACACCTTTGCCATTGACAACGTATTCACCGCCTTGGGCGCTTATCCCAACATCTGGATCACCGATGATGACGGAAAAGCCGTATACGGTTCCATCCAGGAAGAAATGAAGGCACCTCTGGAGCTGCTGAACCGCTGGTTTAACGAGGGCATCATCGACAAAGAGTTTGCTACCCGCACCAACGACGACATCGTGGGCCTGATTTCTTCCGGCAAGTGCGGCGCTTATATCGGACCCTGGTGGTCTCCCTTCAACCAGGCACAGACCTCCACCTATGCTTCTGACGACGCCGAGTGGGTCAACGTATCCTGCCCCGTAGGCGACGATGGAAAGATCAATGCCATCAGCACCAAGTCTTATGCCGGTTTTGTGGTTGTCCGCAAGGGCTATGAGCATCCCGAGCTGGCTATGAAGATCGTCAACGTGAACTCCGAATACTCCAAGCAGGATAAGAGCGATGCCGCTAAGGAGATCAAAGAGAACCAGACCCTGGCATACTTCAACTGGCCCCTGTACTGCGAAGTGCAGCCTGGCAATAACGCCGAACTGATGACCCAGCACGTTGCCGACGTAATGGACGGCAAAGCCGACGAATCCACCCTGACCACCGAGGAGCAAAGCTATTATGAGTCCGCTCAGCGGTTCCTGGAAGCCGAGGAAGCCGGTGAAAAGGCAGATTCTGCTGATTATTCCCAGTATATGTCCCGTATGGTCTCCATCTTCAAGATGATTGAAGAGCCTGCCAACTTCTTGGTTCCTTCCTTCTTTGAGACCACCGATTCCATGGGTTCCCGCTGGAGCTCCCTGGAAAAGATGGAGATGGAAACCGTGCTGAAGATCATCACCGGTGAAAAGGATATTTCCGAGTTCGACAGCTTTGTGGAACAGTGGAAGAGCGCCGGCGGTGACCGGATCACCGAAGAAGTCAACGAGGCCATCGCCGAGTAATGCGGCCCGGATTGCTTTTGTAAAAAAGTAGAATCAGCCTCCAGAACCCATGGAAACCGCTGTTGTTTCTAAAAAAGTTTTGGGGGCTGTTTCTTGACCGGATGTTTGATATTTGATAAAATTTTATTACAGGAGGGCGCTTATGTCTGGTAAAAAAGCTGCAAAAGCCGTGACC
>CALWIS010000042.1 GCA_944380795.1 uncultured Clostridia bacterium
TGGTCATGTACCTCACCGGTATTTCCAATATCCGAGATGTGCTGCTGTTCCCCCGTACCACTGGCAGCGCGGAGTTTTAAGCAATGGAATATCAGGAGAAAGTATTGCGCCTAAAAGAGCACCTGCGCCACTTGTTGGAGCAGGGACTCTGTGTGGCGTTTTCCGGCGGAGTAGACAGCGCCGTCCTCCTGCAAACAGCGGAGGTTCTTCGACGGGAGCAAAAACTCCCGGAGGGGAACCTCCGTGCGGTTTTGTTTGCCACCCGTCTGCATCCGCCGGCAGACGAAGAGGATGCCCGGGAACAGGCCAAGGCTATGGGGGTTCCCCTGGAAGTGGTGCGTGTGGATGAGTTTTCCGATCCGGATATTCTGCAAAATCCGCCGGACCGGTGTTATCGGTGTAAAAAGCTGCTGTTTCAGAGTCTGTTGACATTTGCCAAAGAAAACCATCTGGGTGCGACGGCAGACGGCACCAATTTCGATGATCTTTCAGAATATCGTCCGGGTCTGCGGGCTTTGCGGGAGTTGGGGATTCAAAGCCCTCTGGCGCAGGTGGAAATGACAAAAATAGAGGTGCGCCGGTTAGCTGAGGAATATGGGCTGCGAGTGAGCAAAAAGCCCTCCAGCCCCTGTATGGCCACCCGATTGCCCTATGGGGACCGCCTTACCCCGGAAAAGCTGCGTCAAGCAGCAGAGGGGGAAGCACTGCTGAAAGAATGGGGATTCCCCGTTAATCGGGTACGGATTTATGGGAATTTGGCTCGAGTGGAAATTCCTAAAGGGGAATTTGCCAAGTTTTTGGAGCAAGCGGAAGAGATTACTAAGGGGTTGAAAGCCTTGGGAATCTTGTATGTAACACTGGATTTACAGGGGTTCCGCTCTGGCAGTATGGATGAAGCGCTGTCTATGAGGTTTGAAAATTCTCTGTAAATCTTTTTATGAGTGAATGGATTTTGAGATAGGGAGGAGCCGGTTTTGAAAACTCAGGAGTTATTAGAGGCTGTCCGGGATGGTGCAGTCTCCATTGAACAAGCTATGGAGCAGCTGAAAACGCTGCCCTATGAAAATTTAGGGTATGCCCGTTTGGACCATCATCGGGAGCTGCGCACCGGCTTTCCCGAGGTAATTTTTAGTCAGGGGAAAACGGTGGAACATACCGCTGCTATTTTTGAAAAGCTCTATGAGCGCAGTGGGCTGGTGTTGGCTACCCGCGCCACAGCACAGCAATTTGAGGCGATACGGGAAAAGGTGCCCCAGGCAGTGTATCACGAAGCCGCCCGCGCCATTACGGCCGGCATGAAGCCGGAGGAGGAACGGATTGGCTTGGTTGCTGTTTGTACCGGCGGAACAGCGGATATCCCCGTAGCTGAGGAAGCGGCCGTTACCGCAGAAATGTGCGGAGCTAAAGTAGAGCGTGTGTTCGATATCGGTGTTTCTGGCTTGCATCGGATGATTTCCGCTCTGCCGGAAATTCGCCGGGCTGCAGCGATTGTGGCAGTGGCAGGAATGGAAGGAGCACTGGCCTCGGTGCTGGCAGGGCAGTTAGATCGCCCAGTGATTGCTGTTCCCACCAGTGTGGGATATGGCGCGAATTTTGGCGGGCTTTCCGCATTGCTCACTATGATAAATTCCTGTGCTACGGGAATTGCTGTGGTGAACATCGACAATGGTTTTGGCGGAGGTTATATGGCCGCACAGATCAACCGCCAGTCTGTAAAATGAAAGGATAGATTATAATGGGAAAAACAGCATATTTTGAATGTTACTCCGGTATCAGCGGCGATATGACGGTAGCCGCTTTGCTGGATTTAGGCGCAGACGCCCAAAAGCTGCAAACAGCCCTTGCCAGCTTGCATCTGGACGGCTATACACTGCATATGGGACGCGCCAATAAAAACGGGGTAGAGGCTGCTGACTTTGATGTGATTCTGGAGCACGATCATCCCCATGAACACCATCACCATGAGGAGGGCCATCATCACCACGATCATGAGCACTGTCATGACCATGCAGACGAACATGCACACTGCCACTCCCATGAGCATATTCATGGAGCAGGCCATGTGCATCGGGGACTAAAAGAAATTCTACCTATGATCGATGGAGCAGAAGCGGTTTCCCCTCGGGCTAAGGAAATGGCTAAAAAGGTATTTACCGTGTTGGCGCAGGCAGAGGGCAAAGTTCACGGTAAAGCGCCGGAAGAGGTCCATTTTCACGAGGTAGGGGCAGTGGATTCTATTGTGGATATTGTAGCTGCCTGTGTGTGCCTGGACGATTTGGATATTGATACCATTATTGCTTCTCCACTGTTCGAAGGCCGAGGATGGGTGAAGTGCCAACATGGTATGGTGCCTGTACCTGCTCCCGCAACCTTAGAATTGGCCCGACAGGCCGGGCTTTCCCTTACGATTACCGATGTACAGGGAGAGATGGTAACCCCTACCGGTGCTGCGATTTTGGCAGCATTGGGAAGTGGGGAAGAGCTGCCTAAAACCTTTATGGTAGAAAAAATCGGATTAGGGGCAGGAAAAAAAGATTTTGCCCACGCCAATGTGCTTCGGATCATGCTGCTTGGAGATAGTAAAAAAAAAACAGATGTGTTAATGGACACAGTATGTGTGCTGGAAACAAATATTGATGACTGTACCGGAGAGCAGCTAGCCTATTGTCGAGAGCAGCTTATGCAGGCCGGGGCGCTGGATGTGTCATTTTTTCCGTTGTTTATGAAAAAGGGGCGTCCTGCCTATGGTTTGGTGGTGCTGTGCCATGAAGAAAGCGAGAAGCATCTAGTAAGAATTATTTTTCGAGAAACCACTGCAGTGGGTTTGCGGCGTCGTGTGCAAGAACGGCATGTTATGCAGCGGAAGTTTTGTGATGTTCGCACAGAATATGGGACTGTAAGAATGAAAATATGCCAGTATGGGGATATCAAAAAGTCATATGTGGAATATGAGAGCGCCGCAGAATTAGCTCGAAAAAGTGCTAGAGCTCTTGACGAGATATACAGAAAAGCATCTGAGAAAATGCCATGAACCGGTGAAAATGCGAAATTTGCAAGAATTCGATTTTTAACTTGCATTTTTTGAAGAAATATAGTAAAATCGTTTGTAGTTTACCGGCAATATGCATTTATTTAGGAAATGGAGATGCTTCGAGTGGAATATCAGTCCATGAACAAGAACGAACTTACCGCCCTGCGCCAGCAGCTGCAGGCAAAATACGATGAATTTCAGGCTTTGGGTCTGAAATTGAATATGGCCAGAGGAAAGCCTGGTGTGGATCAGTTGGATCTTTCTATGCCAATGCTTGATGTGCTCAGCTCCAGCGCTGATTTGCGGGCTTCCACAGGAGATGACTGCCGCAACTATGGCATGGCCGATGGTTTGCCGGAGATGCAGGCTCTGTTTGGCCAACTGCTTTCTATGCCTGCCGAGCAGGTGATCGTTGGGGGCAATTCCAGCCTGAATATGATGTTTGATACAATTTCTTGCGCCATGACCCATGGTTTTGCTGGCTGTGAACCTTGGAGCCGACAGCAGAATGTGAAGTTTTTGTGCCCTGCTCCCGGCTATGACCGTCATTTTGGTATTACCCAGTATTTTGGTGTAGAGATGATTACCGTTCCCATGACTGCTATTGGTCCGGATATGGATATGGTGGAGGAATTGGTGAATAACGACCCTACAGTTAAGGGTATTTGGTGCATTCCTAAATATTCCAATCCTACCGGTATCACCTATTCTGACGATACAGTGCGCCGTTTTGCTGCGCTGAAGCCTGCTGCCAAGGATTTCCGTATTTTCTGGGATAACGCCTACTGTGTCCATGATTTGACAGATACCCCCGACAATTTGTTGGATCTGTATGCGGAATGCCTGAAGATGGGAACAGAGGAACTTCCCATTATGTTTGCCTCTACTTCTAAAATCACCTTCCCCGGCGCAGGTGTAGCCGCTATGGCTGCCGGTCCTGAGACCATTCAAGTGCTGCGGGAACATTTCTCCTTCCAGACTATTGGTCCCGACAAGCTGAATCAGCTTCGGCATATTGCTTTCTTGAAGGATAAGTATGGTGTGCGTGGACAGATGCTTCGCCATCGCCGTATTTTGGAGCCAAAGTTCCAAACAGTTCTCCGTAAATTAGACGGCGAACTGGAGGGAACCGGTACTGCAAAATGGACTCGTCCCAATGGTGGTTATTTTGTAAGCGTGGATGTGATGCCCGGCTGTGCCAAGCGTGTAGTGCAGCTCTGCAAAGAAGCTGGCGTTACTCTGACTGGTGCAGGTGCCACCTTCCCTTATGGAAAAGACCCCCAAGACAGCAATATCCGCGTAGCGCCCACCTATCCGCCGGTTTCTGAACTGGAGACGGCAATGGATCTTTTCTGCTTGTGTGTGCGTCTGGCTGCCTGTGAAAAACTGTTGGCAGACTGATTTATAAACTGCTTTTAGCCCTTTACGCCGCCGGATTTTTGATAATCTGGCGGCGTTTTTATGTTGTTTACAAATTCTATAAGTTTTTTTGGGGAGTTTTCCAAAGAATCCGCTTTTTTCAGAGGGTTTTCGTTGACTTTTTAAACAGCATGACCTATAATAATTTCTGTTACGCTTGTATATTTGCAATTTGACCGGATAAGGGACATCGTTTTTTTGAAGGCCTGCAGATCAGCGACTAAATGGGGCGGATGTCCCAAAAAAATGGAGGATATGTGCATGAAGCGAGTACCCAAGGCAGTGTTTTTCATTGTCGCGTTTCTCATTCTGTTTTTGACATATACGTCAATCTTTGGCGTATATGGGCAGAACGGCGACAATAGAATCACGTACATCAAAGGCGCGGGGGATATCCGTTGGGGTATCGATATCCGCGGCGGCGTAGAAGCCACCTTCGTTCCGGCAGACGGTGTGGATGCCACGGACGAACAGCTCAGTTCCGTAGAGGAGACTATTAAAATGCGTCTCCTTAACAATAATGTTACGGACTATGAGCTGTATACCGATACTGCTAATGATCGGATCATCATCCGTTTCCCTTGGAAGAGCGATGAAACTGATTTTGACCCCGAGGCAGCTATCGAAGAACTGGCAGCTACTGCCAAGCTCACCTTCCGTGAAGGGATGGAATATGAGACACAGGAAGTAGGAGAGAACGGTCAGCCGATCTATAAAACTCCTACCGGCACTACCGCTGAAAATGTGATTCTGGAAGGCGATGATATCGTCTCTGCGGAACCTAAATCTTATCAGGACGAGACTACTGGTAGTGTGAAGTATCTGGTAGAACTGAAGTTCAGCGAAAAGGGTGCAAAGAAGTTTGCAGAGGCCACAGAAAAACTGGTGGGAGAAACCATCTCTGTTTGGATGGATGATGTGATGATCTCCTATCCTACTGTACAAGAAGCCATTACCGAAGGGGAATGCACCATTACCAGTGATTACTTTGATGCGGCTTCCGTTACAGAACTGGCCAATAAAATCAATGCAGGTGCTCTGCCGTTCAGTCTGGAAACAGACTCTTTTGGAACGATTAGCCCGACTTTGGGTGAATCTTCTCTGAACGCTATGGTTTTAGCAGGAATCATTGCTTTCGTTTTGGTGGCAATTTTTATGCTGGTTATGTTCCGACTGCCCGGCTTTGTGGCTGTAATCGCCCTGTTGGGCCAGGTTGCTCTGTCCTTGGCTGCCGTTTCCGGATACTTCCCCGCGTTCTCCAGCTTTACCATGACCTTGCCCGGTATTGCCGGTATTATCCTGTCTATTGGTATGGGTGTTGACGCTAACATTATTACCGCTACCCGCATCAAAGAAGAACTGTGGGTGGGCAAGACCTTGGACGGCGCTATTGAAAAGGGTAACGAGAGCAGCTTCTGGGCCATTTTCGATGGCAACATCACCGTTATTATCGTAGCTGTCATTCTCATGGCAGTGTTTGGACCCAGCAATATTTTGTCCATGATTTTTGGTGCCTCTACCACAGGTTCCATCTACTCCTTTGGCTATACGCTGCTTATCGGTGTGATCGGTAACTTTGTAATGGGTGTTACTGCTACCCGTTTGATGACAAAGTCCCTGTCCCGGTTTAAGGTGTTGCGCAAAAAGTGGCTGTTTGGAGGTGCGAGAGGATGAAGAAGTTTAACATCAAATTCTATCAGCACCGAAAGATTTTCTTTGGAATCTCTTTGGGACTTTTTGCCATCGGGCTGATATTCAATCTGCTGTTTGGTACAGAACTGGACATCAATTTCCGTGGCGGTGCGTTGGTGGAGTACTCTTATACCGGCGAAGTACAGCAGGAAACCGTGGATCAGGCAGTGGAAGATGCTATTGGCCGTTCAGTAGAGGTTACTCTAACAGATGGCATTGGAAATGGTCAGAATTCCCTGACGATATCTCTGGCTGGCAGCGATGGCATCTCTCTGGATGAACAAAAGGCTATTGCAGAAAATCTTTCCAAAAGCTATCCGGATATCGAATTTTCCCTGATGCAGTCCAGCTCTGTTCCACCTACCATGGGAACTAAGTTCTTTGCAAAATGCCTGGTAGCTGTGGCACTGGCAGCAGTATTGCTGGTGATTTATGTTGCATTGCGCTTCCGCAAAATCGGCGGTATGTCTGCTGGCGTTATGGCCGTTATTGCATTGGTACACGATGTGCTGATGGTGTATTTTACTTTTGTAATTTTCCGGTTCCCCATTGATGATAACTTCATTGCAGTAGTACTGACAATTCTGGGTTATTCGCTGAACGACACTATCGTGATTTATGACCGTGTTCGTGAGAACCGTCGTATCCTTGGACCCAAAGTCGGTTATGAGGAGTTGCTGGATACCAGCATCAACCAGACTCTTACCCGCTCTATCAACACCTCGGTGTGTACCTTCTTGGCTGTAACAGTGGTCTTTGTGGTAGGTACCATTTATGGACTTTCTTCTGTAACCACTTTTGCACTGCCCATGATGATCGGTATTGTGACCGGCTGTTATTCTTCTGTTTGTCTGGCTGGTCCCATGTATGTGATGTGGCAGAACCATAAGTTGAAGAAAGCTGAAAAATAAATTTTTAGACAGATCGAGCGAAAAAAGAAAATCCTCTTTGTCTGTAGCCCCCATCACAAGGTGATCTACCTCTCCTTGTGATGGGGGATTTTTTGCACTTCTGGCTGTGTGTGCATACCTGCGATAGGGAATTTATCGGAAACACTTTTCTATAGAGGAAGAATGTGCTATAATACTAATTAAAGTTTGAAGTCGGACGGTCAGCCTTTTGTTCGGAAATAGAAAGTGCTCTACGCCATCCGGCTATTATTATGAGAGGTGAAGAACTCATGCTGAGCGATATCGAGATCGCACAGAACGCGAAATTGATTCCCATTGCAAAAATTGCACAGGATTTGGGAATCCGTGAGGAAGAACTGGAGCCTTATGGACGGTATAAGGCCAAAGTCAACCAAGAACTTTTTAACCGTTTGAAGGACCGCCCTGATGGAAAGCTTATTCTGGTGACCGCTATTAATCCCACTCCTGCTGGAGAAGGCAAAACCACCACTTCTGTGGGTTTGGGACAGGCTATGAAAAAAATCGGCAAAAATGCCGTGATTGCACTGCGGGAACCTTCCTTAGGGCCGGTTTTCGGCATTAAAGGCGGCGCTGCCGGCGGTGGATACGCCCAAGTGCTTCCCATGGAGGATATCAACCTGCATTTTACCGGAGATATGCACGCTATTACTAGCGCTAACAACCTGCTGTGCGCGATGTTGGACAACCATATGCACCAGGGAAATGTGTTGGGCATCGACCAGCGCCGTATTGTCATTAAGCGCTGCTTGGATATGAACGACCGGGCTCTGCGCAATATCGTAGTGGGCCTTGGCGGAAAGATCAACGGTATTCCCCGCGAAGATGGCTTTATCATCACTGTGGCCAGTGAAGTGATGGCCATTTTGTGCTTGGCAAAGGATATGGAGGATCTGAAAAAGCGGCTGGGGGACATCTTGGTGGCTTATACCTATGACGGAAAGCCGGTTTATGCCCGAGATCTTCAGGCGGACGGCGCGATGGCTGCTCTGTTGAAGGATGCCATCAATCCCAATCTGGTGCAGACTTTGGAAGGTACCCCTGCCATTATGCATGGCGGTCCCTTTGCCAATATCGCTCACGGCTGCAACTCTGTGCGGGCTACCCGTTTGGCCTTAAAGCTGGGAGATTACTGCATTACCGAGGCAGGTTTCGGCTCCGACCTGGGTGCAGAGAAATTTATGGATATCAAGTGCCGCATGGCAGGGCTAGCTCCCTCCTGTGTGGTAGTGGTTGCGACAGTTCGGGCTTTCAAATACAATGGTGGTGTGCCTAAAACTGAGCTTTCTGCCGAAAATGTGGACGCTGTGAGGAAGGGTATTGTTAACCTGAAGGCCCATGTAGAGAATATGCACAAGTATGGGGTGCCGGTGATAGTTGCCATCAACCGTTTCCCCTCTGATACAGAAAATGAGCTGGCAGTGGTGGATGAATGCTGTCGGGAAATGAATGTACCATACGCTCTGTCAGAAGTTTTTGCCAAAGGCGGAGAAGGCGGCGTTGCGCTGGCAAAAGTTATCACAGAAATCATCGATAAAGAGGACACCAGCAAGGGATTTGCTCCCATCTATGGTGACGAACTGACGGTGGAGGAAAAGATCAATGCCATCGCCACCAAGATTTATGGTGCAGATGGTGTGACCTATACCAATGCAGCTAAAAAGGCCTTGAAAGAAATCCATGAGCTGGGCGGAGACAAGATGCCGGTATGTATTGCCAAAACCCAGTACTCTCTCTCCGATAACGCTGCATTGTTAGGGCGTCCTACTGGCTTTACCATTACCATCCGTGACCTGCGGCTTTCCAATGGCGCAGGATTTGTGGTGGCCTATGCAGGAGATATCATGACGATGCCCGGCCTGCCCAAAGCACCGGCAGCACAGAAAATCGATGTGGACGGAAACGGTGTGATTTCCGGCCTGTTCTAATAAGATAAAGGGTGACGGTTATGTTGGAAACACAGATTGTAGAATACCGAACCAATTCTCCGGAAGAAACGGAAATGCTGGGGGAACGCTTGGCAGGCCTTCTTCATGGAGGAGAGGTATTGGCCTTTTATGGCGGGATGGGCATGGGGAAAACTGCTTTTACCCGCGGTCTTGCCAGAGGGTTAGGAGTAACAGAGGGTGTTTCCAGCCCCACCTTTGCATTAGTACATGAATATTCCGGTAATATCCCTCTCTATCATTTTGATATGTTTCGAGTATCCGGATGGGATGATTTATATTCTACTGGCTTTTTCGATTATTTAGAGACCGATGCGGTATTAGCCATTGAATGGAGTGAAAATATCGAAGGAGCATTGCCTGAAGGAACCATTCGCATTGAGATCTGTGAAGGAGACACCGAAAGTCAACGGGTGATCCGGATTTCCGGTTTAAAAGAAAAACTCTTATAAGGATCGCAGTCTCGAAATGGCTCCAGGAAAGGAAGGAATAGTTTGCGGATATTGGCATTAGAATCCTCTGCAATAGCAGCTTCTGCTTGTGTGATGGAGGATGAGAAGATTCTAAGTGAATTTTATATGAATACCAAACAGACCCACAGCCAAACCTTACTTCCCATGGCGAAAACAGCTGTGGAGTATGCAGGGCTCTCGATCAAAGATTTGGATTTGTTGGCAGTTTCTGCCGGTCCAGGTTCTTTCACTGGGGTCCGGATTGGTGTGGCCTGCGTGAAAGGATTAGCATTTCCCAAAAATACTCCATGTTGTGGAGTCTCCACTTTGGAAGCAATGGCTATGAATTTTCGGCAACAGCAAGGGCTGATTTGTGCCTGTATGGATGCCCGTTGTGGACAGGTCTATAATGCCTTGTTCCTTACTGATGGAGAAACTGTACAGCGTTTGACAGAGGATCGAGCTCTCTCCATAGAGGCGCTGGCTA
>CALWIS010000043.1 GCA_944380795.1 uncultured Clostridia bacterium
ATTTCGAGTGCTGCACCTTCGACCACTCGGACAACTCTCCATACAGCTCTCCGGACATCCCGGAGAGCAACACTAATTATCATACTTGCCAGCGACAAAAATGTCAAGAGCTTGCTAGTATAAAAACCATGTTTTCTTAACAAGCAATCAAGGAATCATGTTTCCGGCAGCTTTGTACAGACCATACCATTCCTCACGGGTGAGGGGAAGCTCGGAGCCTGCACAGCCTTCCAAAATTCGGGAATCCTTGGTGGTACCCAGAATTACCTGCATATTGGCGGGATGGCGGGTAAGCCAGGCCACAGCAATACCAGTAGGGGTCACGTTGTATTTTTCCGCCAATTCTTCACATTTGCGGTTGAGCTCCGGATATTTCTCCATATCGCCCAGGAAGGGACCCTCGAAAAATCCCTTCTGGAAGGGGGACCAGGCCTGAATGGTGATGTCGTTTAGGCGGCAATATTCCAAAGTGCTGCCTGTGCGATCGATGCTTTGATCGATAAACATATTCACCGCCATACCGGAATCCACCAGAGGGGTATGAGCCACACTCACCTGCAGCTGATTAAAGAGCAGCTTTTGACCAAAGGCACGCTGCAAAAGTTTGAGCTGGGCTGGATTATGATTGGAAACACCGAAATACCGCACTTTTCCAGAATCAAACAGGGATTGCAGGGCTTCGGCGGTCTCCTCCGGCTCCATAAGAGCATCCGGGCGATGAAGCAGCAGGATGTCCAGATAGTCGGTGTGCAGGCGCTGCAAAATGCCATCTACTGACTCTAAAATATGTTCTTTGGAAAAATCGTAGTAGCCGGGACGGATGCCGCATTTGCTTTGCAGCACCATCTTTTCCCGCAGGCTGCTGTTCATGTGAAGCGCCCGAGCAAATAGCTCCTCGCACTCACCGCCGCCGTAAATATCCGCGTGGTCGAACAGGTTGATACCGGCTTCCATAGCAGTGCGCACGTGCTTCTCCACTCCGGCCTCGTCCAGATTGTTGATACGCATACAGCCAAGGACAATATTAGAGACGCGCAGTTTTCCGCTATCTAGTTCTAAATATTTCATGATCATTTTCTCCCTTAAAAAACCAGATTTTCTTTATGGTATCACGCCAAAGGACCAGTGTCACCTGTTTTATGAGAAATTTTTGAGTTTTTTTGGTTTGGCAGTTTTAAATATCGACGCAATCAAAAATAAATTGAGGACAAATGTGGAAAATCAACAAATATATAAATTATTATGGAATTGAAAAGTTCATTTTGACAAATAGTCCAAAAGTGGGTATAATAAACTTACAGTACTTGGTTGGCCTGTAAAAACATACGGGTTAGAAACTTTCAGGTGCTGATGAGACAGGTGGTGAATGTAAATGGCAGAATCAACCATCCAGGCAGTTTTGCAGGCGGAAAGCGATGCGCTGCAATGGGAGACCGAAGCCAAAGAAAAGGCCGCGGCCCTTATAGACCAGGCTAGGCAGGACGCCAAGGCCCTTTTAGAAACGGTGGAAGGACAGGCCAGAGCAGAAAAGGAACAGCAGCTTCAAAAGGCAAAAAGCGATGCAGAGAATACTGCCCGAAACTTGGAGCGCCAGGCACAGGAACAAGCTCAGGCGCTGCGAGAACAGGCACAGGCCCGACAGAAAGAGGCTGTCCGGGAAATCCTGCGTGCGGTTTTGGCGTGATGCTGCTGTTTTTCATGATTTTTTAGTAAAAGGAGGGAGACTATGGCTGTATTGCCCATGCGCCGCATTTCGATTTATGGGCTCAAATCCCAGCGGAAAGGCGTGCTGGAACTGCTCCAGCGACGCGGCGCAGTGGAAGTAATTCAAGAGCCGATGAAAGAAGAAGCCCTTTCTACCATGGATACCCAGGCGGCGCGAAACCAGTTTGCGGCAACCCAGGCAACGGCAAAACGGGCGTTGGAAATTCTGGACATCCATTGTCCGGTAAAAAAATCGCCGCTGGCCATGCTGGAAGGGCGAAGGCCCATTTCGTTGGAAGCCTACAATAGCAGCCTCCAGCGGGTCACGGAGATCGGTTCAACGGCGTCCCGTATTGTCCAGCTGGAACGAGAGAGGGAGGACTGTAAAGCAGAGATTCTCCGGCTGCAAACCCAACTGGAATCCCTTACCCCCTGGCTGGGGCTGGATATCTCCATGCGGATGAAGGGGACCCGTTCTACCTCGGTGTTTATCGGAACATTCCCCCAAGCGTATACCCGAGAACAGATTTTGGAAGCTTTGGCCCAAAAGCTGCCGGAGGTGCGGGGAATAGAGGTGGAGGTGCTGAGCACCCTTTCCCAACAGACCTGTGTGTTTTTGGTATGTCTCAGCGAGGAGAGCGCCGCCGTGGAGACGGCTCTGCGCTCCATGGGGTTTGCATGGCCCCAGAATCCCAGCAAAAAGCCCCCTTCCCAGCGAGCGGAACAGCTAAAGGGCTGGATACAAGAGCAGGAGAAAAAACAGGATGGCATTTTGCAGGAACTGAAAACCTATGGGGACCGTCGGGACGATTTGTGTTTCCTGTATGACTACTATGCCATGCGCATTGAGAAATACGAAGTGCTGGCCCTCTTGCGACAGAGCCGGCGGACGTTTATCATCACGGGTTATCTGCCCGCCAAAAATGTTCCCGCGCTGGAAAAGGAACTGACAGAAACCTTTACTGTGTTTGTGGAAACCGAAGAGCCGGGGGAGGACGAGAAAGTCCCCGTGGCGCTGGAAAACAACGGCTTTGCCGCCCCAATGGAACCGGTGCTGGAGGGCTACAGCCTTCCCAAGCGGGGCGAAGTGGACCCCTGCACCCCCATGGCATGTTTTTATTATCTATTGTTCGGCATGATGCTCTCCGATGCGGCCTATGGGTTGATTATGACCATCGGATGCGCCATCGCGCTGCTGAAATTTAAAAATATGGAGAGCGGGCTGAAAAAGTCCCTGAAAATGTTTATGTACTCCGGCATCTCCACCACTTTCTGGGGGATCCTTTTTGGAAGCTGGTTCGGTGATGCGGTAACGGTGATCTCCAAAACCTTTTTCGGTACGGAAGTCACCATCCCGGCCTTGTGGTTCGTGCCGCTGAATGAGCCCATGCGGCTCTTGGTGTTCTCGTTCCTCTTGGGTATCATCCATCTGTTTGCCGGTTTGGGCGTGCAGTTTTACCAGTGCGCCAAAGCGGGACGGTGGAAGGACGCCATCTATGACGTAGTGTTCTGGTATCTGCTGGTAGGAGGCGGCATCGTCTACCTGCTCACTATGGAAATGACCACCGAAATGCTGGGGCTGGGCTTTACCCTGCCGGAGCCTGTGGGCACGATTTCCGCCATTTGCGCCGGGATTGGCGCGGTGGGCGTGCTCTTTACCGCAGGGCGAGAATCTAAGAATCCCGGAAAGCGACTGTTAAAGGGTATTTACGGCCTCTATAATGTTTCCGGCTATCTCAGCGACATTCTTTCCTATTCCCGTCTGCTGGCGCTGGGCCTTGCTACCGGCGTTATCGCATCGGTATTCAACCAGATGGGCGCTATGGTGGGCGGCGGCGTGGTAGGCGCTATCGTGTTCACACTGGTGTTCCTCATCGGACACACCTTGAATATTGGCATCAACGTGCTGGGCGCGTATGTGCACACCAACCGTTTGCAGTATGTGGAATTCTTTGGCAAGTTCTATGAGGGCGGAGGAAAAAAATTCAACCCCTTTGCCGCCCATACCAAATATTATAAAATCAGGGAGGAAAACAAACCATGACCTTCACAGATCTTTTGAACACACTCGGCGTTCCCATGGCTCTTTTAGGAGCCGTCCTTGCAGCTCTCATGGCCGGTATTGGCTCCGCTATCGGCGTGGGCATGGCGGGTGAAGCCGCCGCTGGTGCCCTCACCGAAGACCCTAGCAAGTTCGGTAAAGTGCTGATTTTGCAGCTGCTCCCCGGTACCCAGGGCATCTATGGACTGCTGATCGCGTTCCTGACCCTCTCCAACATTGGCATTCTGGGCGGCAGCGCCGACATCAGCTTTGCAAAAGGAATGCTGTACTTCTTCGCCTGCGTGCCTATGGGCTTTGTGGGCCTGTGGTCCGCCAAGCGGCAGGCACGGGCTTCAGTTGCCAGTATCAACCTTATTAGCCGCAAACCTGACCAGTTCGGTAAATCCATCATCCTGCCCGCCATGGTAGAGACCTACGCGGTGCTGGCTCTGCTGGTTTCCCTGCTGGCAGTTGCCAACATCGGCAAACTCCCCCTGTAAGTTTGGGGCACCCATAAATTCAGCAAGGAGGTGCTGTCCGTGACAGGCCTTGATACCATATTGGAATCCATACGCAAGGACGGGCAGGAAAGTGCGGATGTCATCCTGCAAAAAGCCAAACAGGAAGCAGACGAAATTTCCGCCCGTGGTCTGGAAGACGCCCAGCTTCGCCGGGAAGAGATTTTGCGGGACGCGCCCCAGCAGGCGCAGGACGCCGCCGACCGGGTGCTGTCATCGGCGCACCGGGAGCAGCGGAGGATTTTGCTTACCGCTCGGCAGGCCCTGATTCAGGAGACGCTGGAAGCGGCGGAAAGCTCCCTGTTCGATTTGCCCGACGAGGAGTATTTTACCGTATTGTTGGGCCTTGCGGCAAAGCGGGCTCTGCCCCAAAAGGGAGAGCTGGTGCTGGGGAGCCGGGACTTTGCCCGGATGCCTGCCAACTTTGCGAAAAAATTACAGGAAGCTTTACCCCAGGGGGCAGAGCTGACGGTTGCGGAAAAACCCAATCCTGCCATCGACGGTGGATTCCTGCTGCTGTATGGCGGCATAGAAGAAAACTGCACCTTCCGAGCTCTCTTTGATGACAAGCGGGAGGAATTGCAGGACCTGACTAATCAAATTCTCTTCGCCGACTGACGGCGTGATGAAAGAAAGGAGGAAAGCCATGCCGGAGTTATATCCTTACGCCGCGGCGCGTATCCACGCCCGGGAGCTTTCCCTTCTCAGCCGTCAGAATTTAGACCAGCTTTTGGCGGCGAAAACCTATGACGAATGTTTACACAGTCTCCGCGGCCTTGGCTGGGATGAGGGCGATACCGCCGAGGAGATTTTGGCGGCGGAAACCCAAAAGACCTGGCAGCTCATGGGGGAGCTTCTCCCACAGCCGGAGGTGTTCCAGCTGTTCCGCCTGCCGGCAGACTTTAACAACGCCAAGGCGGCGGTAAAATCGGTGGTCACCAATGTGCAGGTAGACCGGGTGTTTTTGCCCGGCGGCTCCATCCAGCCGGAAAGCATGGCAAAGGCCCTCAAGGACAATGATTTTTCCGCTATCCCGGCGTGGATGGCAAAGCCTTTGCAGGAAGCCCAGCAGCTTTTGCTCCAGACCCGGGATGGGCAGCTGTGCGATGTGCTGCTGGACAAGGCGGCGCTGGATGCCATGATGCAGGAAGGGAAAAAGTCGGAATGCGCGCTGCTGAAGGAATATGCCCAGCTGTTTGTGGCGGTAGCGGATTTGAAAATCGCTCAACGCGCTATTCTTACTGGACGTCCGGCTTCTTTCTTGAAAGAAGCGCTGGCGGAATGTGACACCCTGAGCCTTTCGCGACTGGAAGCTGCGGCTCTGGAGGGCATGGACGGGCTGGAAAGCTATCTCTCCCTTACCGATTATGCCGACGCCATTCCCGCACTGAAAGCCGGGGCTTCCGCCTTTGATAAATGGCGGGATGACCGGATTATGGCGCTGATTCAGGGAGAAAAAGCCAACCCCTTCACCTTGGGGCCGGTGGCGGCGTATTATCTCGCCCGGCAGAATGAAATTGCCATGGTGCGCATTATCCTCTCGGCCAAGCGAAACGGGCTGGATGTGGAGGATGTGCAGGAAAGGCTGCGGGTGATGTATGTATAAGGTAGCAGTTTTAGGCGATCGGGACAGCATTTACGGTTTTGCTGCTCTGGGCCTTGAGATTTACCCGGTGGAGGACCCGGTGGATGGCGCCCACACCCTTCGCCGGTTGGCGGAGCGGGAGTACGCGGTGGTGTATATCACCGAATCCCTTGCCAGACAGATGGAAGAAGAACTGGACAAGTGGCGCAGCCGCCCGCTTCCGGCCATTATCCCCATTCCCGGGGTTTCGGGGAACACAGGCCTTGGGATGCGGATGGTGAAGAAATCCGTGGAGCAGGCAGTGGGCTCTGATATTATTTAAGAACCATGAGTTCGCGTGGGAAAGGTTAGGAGTTCTCACCAAACTGCCCCGTGACGTAAAAGTTTTACTCGATTTTTTTCAAAAAATCGTAGGGGTCCAGGGGGCAAAGCCCCATGGTCGCCCATCGCAATGGGCGAAACACCTTAACCTGAAAGGCGCATTTTTGAAAAGTGAATTTGAAAGCTCCCATTGGGAGCTTTCAAAGAGAAAAACTTTTTGCAAGAAAAAAAGTTTTTCTGCTTCCCCATTGATGCCCTTCTCCCTGTGACATATGAAAAATGGTGCTTTCATGAGAAGGCGCTTTTTAGGGAAACCCCAGACGTGGGTTTCCCCTCGAAAATAGCAAACTGGGATATTTTCTCACCCATTCCTGTGTTTTTGGAAGGCAGAAAGGGTTCCGCTGATTGCGCACAGCGGCAGTAGGGGGGTTGTTGG
>CALWIS010000044.1 GCA_944380795.1 uncultured Clostridia bacterium
CATGTTTTCCAGTAAACCACTGATTCACCGCTTGATGAAGATGATGAATAAAATAAAGATCATCATCACATAAGGCAATATGGATCATCACTAACCTCCTTTCAGGACTCTGAGTAAAATTGGTTGATGTTTCTTCTGTTGACATCTATAATTACACTTTTACAATTCGAAATTAGAAGAATATATCGATCGTTATAGACCTTTCGGTTCTTAAGGTTCAAATTGCTGTTATACACTTTAAGAAAGGGTTTACCGCAAAGCAAAAGATCATAAATAGACTCGACAACTTGTGATATAGGAGCGGTGTGATAACGGGATGGAGTCCAGTGGGGAAGTGCCAAACGGATATTTTTTTGAGAGATAGATAAGATTTGGGTTGGGGAGGGGCAAAAACCTGCTAAAGCTTCTATATCGCTTTCTGTCAATTGAAAGCTGGAATAAAGAGATATTAATTCATAGTAATCACACCCAACTGAAAGCATATCTTTAAAGAACTTCATCATTTCGTAATGTCCTTTCTCCCCCTCTTGACTATGTTTGTTCCATAATTTTTTGACAAAAATATGAAGTGGTGTATCCAAGAAAACAAGGTCTGTGTAATCCATGATAAAACAATTCCTCCTTTTTGAGAAAAGCATAGAAGGAACATGAGAAAATGTCAATACTTATATGAGATAACTCCATGTTTGTTTTGCGGCTTCCTTGCTACAATACAATGCAGAAAGGATGAGTTTCGATGGCAAAAGTATTACCAGATCGAATTAGATATTTTGGAAAAGAACTTGGATATTCTCAAGAACATCTTGCGGAATTGTGCGGCGTAGATACGTCCTGTATTTCAAGATGGGAAACAGGCAAGTGGTCCCCTTCTTCTGAAAATGCTTTGCTTTTGGCAGAAGCACTTAAGGTCTCGATACAAGATTTGTGTGATAATGGAGAAATAGAAATTGAGGATATTGCAACTAAACAAGCAATTGCTGAATTTAAGGAACTGAATTCCAAGGAACGCAGTTTAGTTCTCACAGTCATTCGAGAATTGAAAAAACTAAGAAAAACTCTTTAAAGCCATGATGCCATACTCTTTTCTTTTTTTCACCATTCTTTTATAAATGGTAGTTTTTTATGTATTAAACGGTCATAACAAAAGTCCGGCGAGATTTGTTAACTCGCCGGACTTTTATGCTTTTTCACCATTTGATACATAAAAAAGTACCGCTGAATCTAAAACTATTTACAAACAAATATTAACAGAAGTATAATTTAGTCAACAAAACAACTAAGAAAAATTCAAGAGAGAGCCAGTTCCTTGATGGAAATTATAATCAAAAACTGGAGGGCATTTTGGCCCCAAAAGTAAATACTAGAATGTTATTGTTGAGAAAATTAAAATTATGTCACAAATCCGTACACGTCAAGGCTATAAGTTAATAGAAACCGATAGTAATAATGACAAATCAAGTTTAGAACCCAATGTATCTCTAACCCTGACAAAACAAGAAAATATTATAAAGCGGGTGAATCCAATGAACTATTTAAATCTTTGGAAGCATTGACTGTGGGGGCAGCAACAGCATTACTGCTACCGGGGCATCTGCACGCACATATGCAGCTACTTCTATGACCCTCAATGTCGATTTGTACTACTATTATGATGATATTCCTAATGGTAGAATTAAACGCATTAACAATAGTAATGGTAACAACCCTGTATCGACCATAGATGTATCCGTAAAAAAGCCGTCGGGCAACACTCGTTCAAACTATTGCTATTCCAAACATGATGCAGTGTACTCTTTGGTTGGAAATTCCTACCATTGGGGTGCAACAACGAAAAATGAATACTATTAAACAACTGCTTAAAGCCACATACAAATAGTAAGCTTGCCCTGCCTGCTAATAAATTTTGCAAGCAGGGCAAACTTTATTAAAAAGGGGAGGCATTTTTATGAAAAAGCTGATATCAGTTTGTATCCTGCTCTCTGTGCTGTTCGTACTTTTGACCGCCTGCCAAAGCCCGGGGCCGGAGCAGGACCTGGGAGATACCTATGTTTCGGAGAGCGATAACCAGTACTATTTTTATCTCTCTGGGCTCCTTGGTTCCCCCATCACAGAATCAGAGGACGCTTATTATTTTGAACACGACCATTACCTCTATTTAAGAGATAAAAAAACAGGCAAGTGCATCCCGCTATGTAATAAACCGGACTGTACCCACGATGAACAGGCCATGAACCCTGACGGCAGTTCCAACTGCAACGCGTTTTTTTCAAATATTCTGAGTCTGGCATACTATCAGGGAAACCTGTATATTTTCTCTACAGATCAGACCATATATGAAATGGACGCCAGCGGTTCCACCCGAAAGGAGCTTTTGCAGATGGAAGAAAATGCTTCCTGCGCCATGGTACACCGGGGATACCTCTACCTTTCCTTCACCGACTTTTTATCTTCTCCCGAAAATTACAGCGAAGAAGCCATGAAGGACATGGGATATCGGGTAGAACGGTACCGGCTGGACCGTTGGGATGGGAAACCGGAAATGATCTATGAGAAAAAAGGGGAATTTGGGCAGATCAACACCCTGTTTGCCTATGGAAACCAGGTTTATATCGTAGGAGGAGAAGGCCATGGTGCTGTAATCTATAACATTCTTGACCGATCGATTTCCGATATGCCGCCGGGCACCAATTCTTATATGGCTATGGCAGGGGAAAAGCTGGTCTACTTTGAACCTACCGAAGGATACACCGGCGAAGAACCTCCTGAAGAATTATTCGCAGCATACGAAAAAGAAAGAGCTGTCATAGCCGACCGAGAAGGAAACATCGAAAAAGAAACGGAGATTCCCAAGACATACAGCTATCTTTACGGCTTTGACAGCCTGATTGCTGCGGATAATTACATAGCAGTTGCATTTGAAAACACACCTCGTGAGGAACGCGGCGTGCGCTTTTACGACCAAGACGGCAAGTTCATCCGGGAAATCAAGACAGGTAATGATACCATGCCAGTATTAGGTACGGATGAGAATTATCTCTTTTATTTAAAACGTGGAGAGAACGGAGAAGGCACCGAACTTTGGGCCATTGACCTGCACCGGCTGGACGATTCCAATTTAGAAGGGGAGCCTTTTTTCGTACCGGAAGCATGAAGCTGTTCACCAAAAAGGAGGCAGAGCATGAAATGTATCATGAAGGGGCTGAATAAATCCTACGGGGAAAAAAAGGCCCTTGTCGACTTTAACTGCACCCTGACCCCGGGCATTTATGGCCTTTTAGGTCCAAATGGCGCCGGCAAAAGCACCCTGATGAACATCCTCTCCCAAAACCTCAAGCCGGACAGCGGGACTATCACCCTGGAGCCCAAGGGGGACATCCTGCACACGCTGGGATATATGCCCCAACAGCAGGCGCTATATGAGGATTTCAGCGCGCGCAGCTTTCTGTATTATATGGCGGGGCTGAAAAAGCTCCGCTCCCCCAAGGCGGAGATCGAGCACCTGTTGGAAGTTGTAAATTTAAGCGGCGCAGCTCATAAGCGCATGGGCTCCTATTCCGGCGGGATGAAGCAGCGGGTACTGCTGGCGCAGGCGCTGCTGGGAGACCCCTCCATCCTCCTGCTGGATGAGCCCACTGCCGGGCTGGACCCCATGGAGCGCATCCGCATCCGCAATTTTATCAGTGAGTTTTCCCGGGACAAGATCGTCCTGCTGGCCACCCATGTGGTCAGCGATATTGAGTACATTGCCAGCCATGTGATCCTGCTCCGTTCCGGCCAAATGCTGGGCGTCCGCTCCACCGGGGAATGGCTGGATTCCATCCAGGGCAAGGTGTGCGAGTGCGTTGCGGCGGAGGAGGAAATCGAAGATTATCAGAAACAGTACCAGATCAGCAACATCTTCCGGGAAAGCGGCGGCATCCATCTGCGGATCATCAGCGATACCCCGCCTGAGCATGCGGTCCTGGTCAAGCCCATGCTGGAGGACGTCTATCTGTATTATAACGGTGGCAGTCATGAAGTATGAGTGGAAAAAAGTATTTACCCGCGGTATGCTGCTGCTCTTCGTCCTGTGCATTGTGGGGAACGCAGCCCTTTTTTACCAAAACCGTTCGGAGGAGATCACCTT
Source organism: uncultured Clostridia bacterium (assembly GCA_944380795.1). Classification (GTDB taxonomy): domain Bacteria; phylum Bacillota; class Clostridia; order Oscillospirales; family Acutalibacteraceae; genus Heritagella_A. The sequence goes on from CALWIS010000044.1 coordinate 4,127, forward strand.
GCTCTTTGAGGGGGACTATGGTTCCTACCTGGAAGCGCTGGAAGAATTGCAGCAAAGCCCGGACAAGGTATTGGAGGAGCCGGATCTTGTGGAAGGGGAGTTCCTGCCGCCTGCTGAGAACCTTCTGCTGGAACAGCAGAAGGCGGTGCTGGCTTACCCAAGCTATATTCTGGAAATGCCGGAACGGGCGGAAAATGCCGCCCTGCTTTCGGGAAAGAATTCCGACGCCTATTCTTTGCGGAATATCGAAAAGACCACTCGGGATTTTGAGGGGCTGGAGACGCTGCCTGTCCGGGTAGATCGGGATCTGGCCCTGCTGGCGCTGTACCAGTCCCCTCTGTCGGATATCCTGATGCTGGTATTCCTTTTGTTTGTGTGCGTGCGCCTTTTTTTCCGGGAGTACGAGCAGGGCCTTTACCCTCTGCTGCTGGCAACACCGGGAAGGTTCCGGGTCGCGTGCCACAAGCTGGCGGTGCTGGCAGGCTCCTCCCTGCTCATTACCCTGGGCATTTACGGGGCCAATTTTTGCATCGGCGGCATTTTGATGGGATACGGGGATTTGAGCCGCCCGGTGCAGTCTATGAAGGAATTCCTCTCCTGCTGCCTACGCATCTCCTGTTGGGATTACATCTGGATGGGATTTTTAGTTAAGCTGGCCGCCGCGTTCCTTTTCGGGCTGCTGGTGCTGGCTTTGTTTGCGCTGCTGAAAAAGGCTGTCATCGTCTTTTTGGTGTGTGCTGCCTTTTTGGGAGCTTCTTACGGATTCTATGCGGCGATTCCTGTTACCTCCAGCCTGAACCCTCTTCGCTTTGTCAACTTTTTCTATTTGATCGACAGCTTTTCCATCCTCAGCCGCTACCAGAACATCAGCGTGGTAGGGTTTCCGATTTCCATGACGACAGTGCTGCCGGTAGTGGCGGCCGTGCTCCTTGTGATGTGTATCCCCATTGTGCTGCTGCGGTTTTCCTCGGGCAGCGTTTGCCGGGGCGTGCGGATTCCTTCTGTGGTGGGGCAGGGGCTGGACTATCTACAGCGGCTGGCAGACCGGCTGCACCATCATCGTTCGCTATTCTTGCATGAGCTGCGCAAGGCTCTGATTTCCGGTCGGGGGCTCCTTCTGCTCCTGCTTTTGGGCCTGCTGCTCTGGAACAACTGGGATTCTGCCTTTCGGCTGAACGGAGGCTATGAGCAGGCCTATACCCGCTACATCCAGGAGATGGGCGGAAAAATCACAGACCAGACCCTCCAGCAGATCGCCGAAGAATGGGAGCACCTCAACCATGTAGAGGAACCCCAGTTCTACCAGAGCCAGATCGAAGCCCTGTCGCGCATTGAAAGCCAGGTAAACGCCGCGGTTTCCCGGGAGGAACAGACCGGAATCCCCGCCTATCTGGTGGACGAATCGGGATATTTAAAACTGATGCAGGACTCCGGCGCGGACTTTTACGACACCCTGCTGATCTTGGTGGCGGTACTCCTGTGCTGCTGTGGCATTTTCGCCCGGGAGAACACCTTCGGCACCCGAAAAATGCTGCGGATCTGCCCTAATGGTAACCGGCTGCTGACAGATAAGCTGCTTCTGTCCGTCCTGCTCTCTGTGGTGATTGCAGCGGGGGTATACGGCACACGGCTTGCTATTGTATGTAAGGATTATCTTTTGCAGTATACCGAAGCGCCGGTGCAGAGTATAATGGTTCTTCAGAATTTTCCTCATTCTCTCACGCTGCTGCAATATCTTTTATGGTTGTTTGCTATGCGGATGCTGGGCGCGGTGGCTGCAGGCCTTATGGTGGCGGCGGTATCCGCTGTCAGCCGCAGTGATTCTATGGCTTTAGCTTTGGGAACCGCTGTTTTGATCGCCCCGGCAGCGGCGGCCGGTGCCGGCGCATCGATCCTGCTGGGGGTCTCTCTCGGCCCGCTTCTGGGCGGCAATACCATGCTGCAGGCCCCTCTTCTCTACCAGATTCTTTACGGTTCTGTGGGAGTAATTTTTGCTGTAGGCAGTGTGTTACTGGTAAAACGGCAGTGGAAGCGCCGGGGATAGTTTCTCGTATTTTATAAACATCCAGTAAAATCAACATCCCATTTACCAGCAATGATTGGTATGGCATCGAGTATCTTCTCCATCGTCTACGGAAAAGAAGATGGGAGAAAAGCGACGTGAAGATTTCCCCAATTCCGCAGTCATTGGTGTTTCTTGTTTTCCTGTTAGTTGCTATTTGGATATCTTGTATTATTTACACATCTAAGTCGTCATATTATCAAAACTGGACAACAACCAATGCCGTTGTTGTCCGATCGAAATCTATTATTCCGTAGATTCTTTTATAGTGTTAGGTTTGGAAAATACAAAAAGTATTTAATAGATATTATAGACGGTACTTTCTTTTCATAGATCTAAATGCGTAGAAGTTTATCTATTTTCCGAATCCCAAAATTATCTCACTGCCCATGAAATAAGAATTTCTCTGACAAGTATCATTTGAGTTGCCTTCAATCGTAAAGATCGTTTCATTTTCTACCTTCTCCACAATTCCCACATGATCAGCTTTCTCATCGGCATCCCAGTCAAAAAAGATAATATCGCCGGGACTTGGAGTGTAGGAGCAATCTTTCCAGCGACCTCTTTCCTGAAACCATGGAACTCCCTGAGAATTGCAGGAAGCAAACTTGGGGAGTTCCCCATTTTCCAGCATCCCTGCCTGGTTGGCGCACCAAGAAACAAAGCAGGCGCACCATTCCACCCGGCTGTCAAAACCGTACCAGGACCAGTAAGGTTCGCCGCCTACATTTCCCAGCTGAGACTGTGCGATCTCAACTAAATCCGTACTGGAATAAGGTACATTCGTAAGAACTCCCTGCCAGAAGGAATCAAAGGAAGGGCTAAGAAGTTCCGACAAATATTCCTTTTGTTTGTCACTAAAGCCATAGACCTCGGAGAGCGACTCCGGGGTCTTGCTTTTTACCGTAATAATGAGGAAGGTTTTCGTCACTGTGGTTTCTGTTTCCGTAAGATTCCCATTGCCATCATCGGAAATCTCGATCTCCTGTACTTCCTGCTGTTTGGTGGTATGGGAGATCTCCGTCATGTCCCAGAAAACTTCACTCAGTTCTTTTTTCGCTGCACCATCCATCTCTATAAAAGAGGGCGGCTGGTCTGGGTCAGTGTTGTTCTTTACCGTATACACTGCCAGTACTTCTTTCCATGGTGCCGGACTTCCCCGAAGGTCCACTTCGTTATAGACTGCGTTCTCCCGGATGTTTGCCAGATTATCCTGATATTGCTGATTGATTTCCTCCATGGCGCTCTGAATCGTATTGTTATTTCCAGAGCCAGGTGAGGGAGCAAAGATTCCAAATATGGAGTTAACCGCCATACCAATTATACAGATGAGTAGGACAACTACCACCACTACCCAGCCGCCCGCAGCGATAGCGGCGATCAAACTCTTGGAGGTCACTATCGTGGCTTTTACGGCAGCAACTGCTGCCCGAACTGCTGTTTTTACACCAGCTGCGGTAATTTTCCCAGCAGCTTTCGCAGCCTGTGCCGTCTTTTGCGCAGCTTTTGCCGTGGCCTGTGCTGTTTTGTGAGCCGCCTTGGCAGAGCGCTGGGCGGTCTTTATACTTTTTGTCCCCTGTTTTACCCCCTTCACCGAGCGGTTGACAGTTTTGACTGCCTTTTGCGGTTTTCCCTTGATAACCTTGGATGCCGGATTTTTACTCCGAATAGTAGAAGCAGTCTTATGGATAGATTGAGTATTTTTACCACCAATATTTTGGGGTTCTGAGATCACCTTTCTGTTTGTGCTTTTGATTTCTGAAAGATTACGAGAAACCTCCCTCTTTTTTCGAATCTTTCGGGCGGTGGTCTGCGCCAGCTTTTTTCCGCCCCGATAAGTAAGATTTACCCCTTTCTTGACAGAGGTTTCTATACCGGACAGCATCCGATCCTCAGCATGGTTAGCCGGAGTGTTGGCAGTTTCACCCTTCTGACCGAGAAAAGGAGTATCCTTCACTTCTGCCATTGTTTTTTCTTTGGATTTGAGCCATAAATCTTTCATGGCCGCCTTTGGCATCTTGGCAACGCTGTCCAAAACTTTGGGTTTACCGCCTTCTGGTTTTGTCTTGATCTCTTTCAATGACACACCTCCCACAAAAGAATACAGGGAGCCCAAGGAGGCCCCCTGTTGCGATATTGTTTCATATTATATATATGAGTTTACACCCCTCTCAACGCTTCGTCCGGCTTGGTAGTCATCAGCTGATACAAACGAGTGTTTCGAGGGAAAGTGTTTTCAAACGGTACAATGTTGCCAGCACAACGGATGAGACCGCAGCCAGCCGCCACATTGGTGATGTAGCCGAGCTGGGTGTCCGAGATATGGAGCAGCTTCGCCAGTTCATCCCGGTCGGTGGAGGACTGATTCAGCAAAATCAAGAACTCCGAGTTTGCCAGCATCAGACGGGCAGTATCGGAACGAAGGAGCTCCTCCACATTTTGCGTGAGCCCTGTCACAAGGCCATTGTATTTACGAATACGCTTCCACAGCTTATAAAAGAAGTTGGCGCTGTACTGGTAGCGGAACAGCAGATAAAACTCATCGGCAAATACCCATGTGGTTTTTCCTTTCTTCCAATTCTGAATCACACGGTTAAAAATAGCGTCCAGGGTAACCAGCATTCCAATGGGCATAAGCTGCTCTCCCAACTCCCGGATATCATAGGCGATGATGCGAGCTTTGGTATCCACATTGGTGTGCTGGGCAAAGGTGTTAAGGCTTCCGGTGATAAATAACTCCGAGGAAAGCGCCAGTCCTCTGGCTTCCGGTTCCGGCTGTTTTAAGAGGGTATCGTATAAATCTTTCAGCGTGGGAACTTCTCCCTCATAATTATTTACCATGTACTCCCGGTACACATCATAGGTGCAGCGGTCCAGAATGGATTTCTCTTTGGCAGACACACCGCCTGCCCCCACTAACTGCTCAAACAGAGATAGAATGAATTCTGATTTTTCAATGAGCGGATTGCGTTCATCCCCGTAAGCTTTGTCCATATCCATGGCATTGAGGTGGGTATTTGATGCAGCGGATACCTGGATAACTTCGCCCCCAAGGGCTTCCACCAAAAATCCGAATTCCGATTCCGGATCCAAAATCAGGATATCATCATCGGTAGACAGAGCAATGCTCACGATTTCTTCTTTTGCAGAGAAGGATTTACCGGAGCCGCTGACACCAAGACGGAAGCTGTTGCCGTTCAATAGCTTTCGGCGGTCGGCTACGATCATGTTTTTGGAAACCGCATTCTGCCCGTAATAGATACCGCCTGCCTGCATGATTTCCTGTGCCCGGAATGGAATCAGAACGGCTGTACTTTCGGTAGTCAGGGTACGCAGTGCAGAAATCTTTCGGAGACCATAAGGCAGCACGGTATCCAGTCCATCTTTCTGCTGCCAGCGCAACACGCTCATCTGACACAGATGCTTTCTTGCTGTTGTAAGGATTGTTTCCGTGTCGCTGTCCAATTGTTCCCTGGTATCGGCCAGATGCACCATGGTTACGAGGCCGAACATCATCCGCTGATCCCGGCTGGTCAGATCATTCAGCATCTCCCGGGTCTCCGTCCGCTGCAATTCCATATCATAGGGAAGGACTGCCGAAAAGTTATTGGCTGCGTTCTGCTTTCTCTGCCAGTTGCTGGCATTGGTTTCCACTCCCAGCAGCTTATTCTGCATTTCCCTTACTGCTTCATCGGTGGGGATCGGCAGGATATCAATAGAGAGCATGAGGCTGCGATCCAGGTCGCAGAGTTCGGAAATCATAGCGTCTTTGATATAGCTGGCGTACCCCTGCAAATACAACACCCTGCCTCAGCGGTCGTTGATACGGAAATGGTCATTTTGAAATCCCATGCTGTCCGGGCAAAGCCAGTCCTTGAAACTGTGTCCCTTTTTCATCTGTTCCTTGAGATCGAAGGCATAAGCGGCAGGTTCATTGCCCTTAAAGAAATCCCGGAACACCTGCAGGCGGGTTGCGGCATCCAGTTCTTTTCCGATGGAGGAAAGCTGGGACAGATGGGTGATCAGATCCGTACCCACACGGGCAAAATAGGTGCGAGCTTCATCAATATTCCGTTTTGCTACCGTGATGGTGATATAACGGTCCTGCACCACACTGTTGTTGGTTCCGGTTACCTTGGAGAGCAGCATTTCGTTGTACTCTTTGCGAAAATGGTCCAGTCCGTCCTCTTTCATCGGAAGCAGCAGGGATTTCTCAAATTCCGCTTTATTGATTTTGCGGTTGTTGATGGTGATCTTGGCGCTGGCGCCGGAGTCCAGCGCATTAAGGAGTTCCGAATAATCGAGAAACATCGCCGTCTTGTCCTCTTTGCTGGCGATGCTGTAGTTAATATCGGTAAAGGAAAAGCTTTTGGAAAACCTGCTTCCTACCTGAAAAATCCCATCCGGCCAGATGCGCTGGATGGGAATGGCGTCCTGTACGGACTTGGGAATGGTAAATTTTTCTCTTTCTGATTTTGATGCTTTTGTAAGGGTTTTGATAATAGGCATCTGTCCTTTCTGTGCGAAAAATGAAAAGGTTATTGTTCGTTTCCAGAAGGTGGCTGAGACTTATGCTTTTTTCTTTTTCGGGGCGTTTTTTCTCCCTCTGCGATGGCATCCTCTAAGGCTTTGTAATAGATATTTTCGGATTTAAAAACCAGTTTTTTGGGATACAGAAATTCTGATTTAAACCAAGCCCATGCCACTTGTTCGGCAGTCATCCCATGGTATTTAAAAAACCCGCAAGCAGCGAATGGGGCTGCTCCAAGAATGCACATCCAGCCAACTTCTTCGCTGCCGATCAGAGGGCGTAAACCAAAATACAGACCGACTGCCACACCTACTGCCAGCAAAGAACAGATAAACTGCCGGGTGGAGAGTCCGAAAAAGATAGACTCTTGATAATCCCGGATTTCCTTTGGTATTTTTACTTCCATAATGATTCCTTTCTTTTGAAATAGGTTGTATTTCTCCTATTTTTGAGTATAATAAAAGTAGCAGAAATTCTTCTATTATTTAAGGAGGTGCTGTATAATGACGGTAAATACAAAGAATCTGGTTTCCATCACAGAAGCCAATCAGAACTTTTCCCGTGTCGCACGCCTGGTGGATGAAAATGGTGCTGCCGTTATTTTAAAGAATAACGTCCCCCGTTATATTCTGGTAGAGTTCAGTCAGGCGGAGCAGGAGCAACTGGCTGATGATGAGGACATTCTGGCTGTATCCCAGCGTTTAATTGCCAAAAACCGCCACGCCTATGAGGAACTGGCCAAATGAAAACTTTATCCAAAAGACAGGTGCTCGCTCTCCATTCTGCACTGATCCAGGAGTTCGGAGGAAGTGATGGAGTGAGAGACGAAGGGCTTCTGGAGTCTGCATTGGCGGCTCCGTTTCAGACATTCGGCGGAGAACCGGTTTATCCTTCCCTGCAGGCGAAAGCGGCGCAGCTGGGATTTGGGCTTGTATGCAACCATCCTTTTGTGGATGGCAACAAGCGAGTCGGCGCTCACGTTATGCTGGTTTTTCTGGCTGTCAATGGGGTCGATCTCCATTATGAACAGCAGGAATTGATTGACATCATTTTATCGGTGGCTTCCGACAAAACGGATCGCCACGGGCTTCTGCAATGGATTTTAGATCACGAGTAACCAAACAGGTTCTGCGAACTGCCGCAGGGCCTGTTTGCTTTTGTGTGGGTACCTTACAGCCCTAACAATTCTTTGACGATGCGGTCGCTCATTCGCACAGCCCCTACCAAAACGAGCAGATTGAAAATCAACTCCAATACATAGCTCCAAACAGCGGTGACCGCTGAGACGTTGGGATCGACCGCAGGGGGAGAAGCTGCCATAACGGAAAAGATCACACAAGCCAGGGCGATAACAGCCCCTTCCAGACATACCCCGGCATAGGAGCGCAGAAAGTTCTTTCCAATATTGCTGGTGGGTTCTCCGGCAAAAGCGGATAGGGGAATGGGGGCAATAGCTGTGTACATCATGATCTTGAACATACGGGAATACACCGTCAGTATCATAATGAAAGACAAGATCGTGATAAACAGGCTGTCCAATAAAGTCACTGCCCATAAAGGGATGCTGTCCCAGAACCCCACCTGGTTGATCTTGTCGATGATCTCCTGGGGGAGCGTGGTTCCGCTGGTTCCCGTCAACCCCGATTGAGTAATGATGGTAGAACCCATTCCCTGCACAATTTGGAACACGGCCAGCATCAGGTCAAGACCGTATCCTACCGCTGCTTTTGACAGCACAAACCGAATAAACAATTTAAAGGCGTGTTCCGGACGCTTTACATCAGTAAAAGAGCCACAGGTTTTGACCACACCAATCGCAAAAAACAGCACCAATAAGCCATACCCAATGGCTTTCAGCGCCCCGTTAATATCCAGCATCACCTGCCAGACTCCGCCGCCTTTGAAAGTAGCAGGGTCTTGGGTAAGCAGCGTCCAGATTTCTGTTAGTTTGTCATTCCAGGTGTCCAGCGCAGAGTTGAGATTTTCAATGATCCAGTTTCCGACCGCTCACCTCCTTCACAAAATTTTCCCATTAAGCGGTAATTAAATCGAGGATCTCCTTTGAAAAAGTGATGACCAGCCCACCGGCCAAAGTCAGAAAACCCTGTGAACGCTGGGAGGGATCATGGCTCTGAAAAGACAAGCCAACCTGCACCACGCCCCAACCCAGCAGGATCATGCCGATGGCACGGATCAGGGAGAAAATGAATGTAGAAAGGTTGTTCACCACTCCAAGAGGGTCATTATTACTGGCTGCAAAGGCTGTGGTGGAAAAACAGCAGATACACAATACTACGGCAACATAGCTGGAAAATCCAAGGCGCCCCTTTTTACCAAGCGGCAGGGCATTTGTAGGCTTGTTGTCCTTTTGGCGGTTCGTCAGAGAACCAAACTTTTTCAGAAACTTATTCAGAAGCATTCCTCCAATTTCTTATATGCTTTTATGGTTTAAGAAAATCCTCCGGTTCCAGCAGTTCGAAATCGTCGTACTGGTCCGGAGAATAATTGAGATCGTCTGCGGCATCCTTCGCCTGTGTGTAGTCGTATGGCGCAGCACCTCCATCCTCTGTCAAGTGGATGTTTGGGTGATGCATCAGGTCGTATTTGTCATCCAACATGGGACGTTCCCCACGGACAAACAAAATCGCCTTGTGGTTATCCAGCATTCGGACTTCATCGGGCGTTAAGAGTTCCCGGCCAGTCTGCTGGTCGTTCACGCTGAAGCTGCCGCTTCTTCCACGGCTGTGGCCATAGGTGTTGGTATCCAATGTTTCCCGGCCCATGAGCTCGGAAACATATTTGTGAGTTTCTTTCTCATTCCCCCCAAGGAAGAGGAATTTCATGGGGATCGGCTTTTCGGATATCTTCACAGAACCACTCTCCCTTGGTATCAAACAGCGCCCGGTAGCTGCGGTCGGCGTACCGGTCGATCTCGCAATGTCCCACACAGGTAAAACCTCCGGCACGGGTAAGCCCTTCCCGAAACCCGCCGATGCCGGAGAACAGGTCGATATATCGTATAGTCTTCTGCATCACACTCCTATCAGGATTTATCAAAAACTAAAACACAATCAATGGACATCACCCCTCTCAGGTAAAAGTTGTAAACAAAAAGATCCCCATAGAACTGATGGAATTATCAGCTCTATGGGGATTTCGTAGGTATGCAGTTTATGTTCAGGCTTCTTCCTGGTTTTCAGCGGTATTGGGTTCGGCCCCTTCATCACGATCTTCTTCACCGGATGCGCCGGGAGTGTCGTTCCCGCCGTCCCAATTCTCCGGTTCTTCGCCATCCGGCGTATCCTCGTCCGGCTCACCACTTTCCCAGCCGTTTGCGGCCTGTTCCTCCTGCCCGGCGGCTCTGGCGGCTTCAAATTCTTCCTCCGCTTCTTCCAGTGCCTGTTCGATCAGCCCGATAATAAATTCTCGCTGGGTCAGGCGTCTGCCATATACCAGCTCATATCGTTCCAGATATTCCTTGACCCGCTGGAACAGTTCCTCACTCACCTGGAATGCCAATGTCCTGTTTTTTCCCATACCTTTCTCGGCTCCTCTCTCATAATGCTCTCGGATGATCATTTCGATAAATTTGCTCATGGTGCTTTCCGTTTCTCGGATCTCCTCGCTGATCCGGTTATGCAGATCCAGCGGGATTTTGCAGGTCATGCCCTTGGTCTCCATACTCGTCACTCCCTCGTTTTTCGTTTCCATTCGGGTAGCACAAGCATACTCCAATCTCTCGAATAAAGCTATTACCAGTACCAACAAGCTTTCAGGCAAAGCAGGGTCGGGAAACGTCACAACCAATAAAGGCAATGTAAAATCATTCTTCTCCCAGCAGGGAATCCAGAAACCCCATCATCTCCTTGGGAATGGTTTTCTCCTGCTGCGGTGCAGGATGGGAAGGGGATGCTTTGAGTTCCTCCCGCAGCACCCGGCGCAGGGTCGTTTCCAGTTCTTCCTTCCGAGCGGTTTCCAGAATCGCCTGCACCACAAAGGCGCTTTTCTGGCCTTCCGGCACACCCTGCAGGAGCTCCCACGCTTTTTGGTGATCTTTGTTCTGCAGGTTGGGGCGGAACATAAAAAGGGGGCGGCTCATCCCTTGCTCACACGGCTCGACACCTGCCCCAGGATCCGCTCAAACCCTTCGGCGTTTACCTTGTCGTCCAGCAGGGCAAAAACCCGACACAGGCCGTCTTTGGGGGTCACATTGCGCTTGACCACCGCTGCGCCGCCGCCCAGCATCACCACGGGGATGGCTTTCAGGTCAAATCCCGATTCCATCACGGCAGATAGCAATCGCTCCGTGTAAATACGCCCCTGTTTTTGAATGATATTCCGGGCTGTTTCCTCCATGCTGCACGCTTTTTCCGACAGTACCCCTTCGATCTGAGCGTCGGTGACGGACAGCCCTGTATCACGCCGCACCTGCTCCCGGATCTCATCCACACACCGGATCATGCCCAGCTCCAGACTCCGGCAGGAGGCGGCGTCGGGAACACCGTTATCAAGCCGCATCAAGTCAACGGTCCACCCGCCGATGTCCATGAGCAGGATAGAGGGTTCTCCACGGATAAGTTCCGGATGCATCGCGATAGCGGAATATCCCTGTGGGAACAGCTTGACATCCTCAATGGTCACCTCATAGGGCACCCCTTCAAACCGGAAGCAAACTGGATTTACCGGCTGGGAAGAAGAAAGAAGATATTCCCGGAATGCTTTTTTCTCTCTGCCGAAGCCTGTCAGGGGCAGTCCTGCGGCGATGGTTACCGAACACCGAGGTTCCTCCCCTCGGTATCGGATCTCTTTGGCGATGGCTGCGAGGGTAAGCAGGTAGTAATGGTCATTTTCCATCTTGTTTCGCAGGATCGGCTGCCTGCCGGTTCCACAGACATAAAACTTTCCACCGAATTCCAACGTGTTTTGCAAGGTGTAGGGTTCATGGGAATACTCTGCAATACCGGCTGGGAAAGAAAAATGCCGGGTTTTCATTGCGTAGTAGCCGTGGTCAATGCCGATGTTCATAGTCTTTCGCATCCTTTCTCGTACATGGTTGAAAACTTGTCTGTTTGCTGGTTTAGAGTAAGCTTCCTGGAGAGAAATATTTATTCTTTCCCAGCTGGTAAGTATTAGGGGGTGAGAGTGTGAGAGAGGGGGAAAGCAGAAAACCGCCCCGGCCATTCAACCGGAGCAGTCCTAAAAAAGGGCGCACTACCCCCATGTATCTTGAGCCTTGAATCTTCCTCAATTTTTGAGGATTGGGCAATCTATCTATAAACTCACTGGAAATTTTTCTATTCCCAGCGAGGGAAAAAAGGGAAGAAAACAAAAAATGCGGAGTTTTCACCCTGAAAAATCAGGAGGAAACTCCGCATTTTGCTGCTGATATGCAATTTTTTATTTGGACATCTACGGGTAAACGGTTTCTGGAAAATCACTCCAAAAAGCCCGCAAACCCGCATAAAACCTAAGAAAAAAGGGTTGACATCTTTTTTGTCAACCCTTCATGGCCCGCCCGGAGGGATTCGAACCCCCGGCCTTCAGAATCGGAATCTGCTGCGATATCCAGCTTCGCCACGGGCGGATATTGCACGATGAAATAACGTGCAAGAAGAATTATATCACAGGGAAAAATAAAAATCAAGTGCTTTCCCAACTTCTTTTAAAATATTTCCTCTATAGAATCAAAGCTATTCTTCCGTGCGGCCCAAAAGCCAATCCACCGATACATTGAGGATATTGGCCAATGCTGCCAATTCAAAATCCGTGACATAACGGATCTGTCCTTCCAACTTGGAAAGACCGGAGGCGTTCATATCCACACCGTTGACCTGTAGCTGAGCTAATAGTTCTTTCTGCTTCATTCCCTGATTTTTTCTTGCCAGTTCTACCCGAGCCCCCACGAGGTTCCGGTTTCCCAATGCTTGTTTACGCAGTCTCACAACTCATTCCTCCAGCCAGATTCATACAACGGGATTTGGCCTGCCGCAGGTAGGGCAACGCCGAAATTTTTACATACTGCTTTTGGAAAACGGTCCAATACCGTTTTGTTTTTATTGTCATTATTATAGCCTCTTTTTTCCATAAATGCAATACTCTGTTCAAAAACAAACGAAAATTTATTTTAAAAATCTATTTTTTTGGAATGTTCATATATTTCTGCAAAGAATGCAATTTCATTTGGTAGTTTGCCGGGTTTATGATATAATAAAAGGAAATCAAGATCACTCTGTCATGACAGAAGGATATACCAATACTTTGCCGAAAGGTCGTGGGTCAAATGCAAATTGGAAAACTGCCTTCTCCGCTTTCTTCTCAGGAGATGCAGCAGTGGTTTTCTTCCGTGCTTTCTGCAAAAGAAATTCCCCTTTCTGCATTCAAAGAAGACAGCACCGCTTTGGTGGTGGTGGATATGATTAACGGATTTGCCGTTTCTGGAGCACTCTGCAGCGCCAATACTGCGTCTATTGTGCCGCAGGTGGAGCAGTTGATGCAGGCTTGCAGAAGGAAAGGAATCTCTATGGTGTTTTTTGCCGATTCCCACTCCAAGGATAGCCCGGAATTCCAGTCATATCCGGTGCATTGTTTGGCAGGGGAGGAGGAATCCCGACCTGTGGAAGTACTGGAGCAGGTGGGGGGATATACCCTGATCCCCAAGGCCTCTACCAATGGATTTTTAGAGCCTGCCTTTCAGCAGTGGTTGAAGGAGCACCCCAAGGTGGACCAGTTTATTATAACCGGATGCTGCACGGATATTTGCGTCCAACAGTTTGCTTTAACGGTAAAGACGGATTTTAACCGGCGATACCTTCCTTCCCGGGTCGTAGTACCGGCAGAGTTGACCGCCACGTATGATGCCCCCGGCCATCCAGCGGCCCTTACGGAGTTGGCATCGTATCACAATATGGCTACCAGTGGTGTGGAGATCGTTTCCCACATTTCCATTGATTGAGTTGCTTATTTAAAAAGAGAAAGGTTCTGACAAAGATGAAGGATCATAATTCTACCATTGAGAAAAATCTTACCATGCTTACAGACTTTTATGAGATCACCATGGCCAACGGGTATTTTGCCAACGGATTTCAGGATACCATCGTCTATTTTGACATGTTTTTCCGTAAGGTGCCGGATAACGGCGGCTTTGCTATCATGGCCGGTGTTCAGCAAATGGTGGACTACCTGAACAACCTGTATTTTACCCCGGAAGACATCGCCTTCCTTCGGGGAAAGAAACTATTCAATGATGCATTTTTAGAGTATCTGGAAAATTTCCACTTTTCATGTGATGTGTGGACGGTTCCCGAGGGGACTCCGATTTTCCCAGGGGAGCCCATTGTCACCGTGCGCGGCCCGGCAATCCAGGCCCAGTTTGTGGAGACCATGATTCTGTTGGCTATCAACCACCAGAGCCTCATTGCTACCAAGGCCAACCGTATTGTTCGTGCCGCAGAGGGACGGGCTGTGATGGAGTTCGGTTCTCGCCGTGCCCAGGGCTTTGACGGCGCTGTTTTCGGCGCTCGGGCTGCTTACATCGGTGGATGTGTGGGTACCGCCTGTACCATCACCGACCGGGATTACGGTGTACCCGCACTGGGCACCATGGCCCACAGCTGGATCCAGCTATTCCCCAGTGAGGAAGACGCTTTCCGCGCCTATGCCAAGGAGTACCCTCACCAGTGCACCCTGCTGGTGGACACCTATAATGTGCTGAAATCCGGTGTACCCAACGCCATTAAGATTTTTAACGAGGTGCTGGTGCCTCAGGGTTACCGTCCTGCCGGTATCCGTATCGACAGCGGCGATATTACCTATCTTTCCCGCAAGGCCAGAAAGATGCTGGACGCTGCCGGTTTTGAGGATTGCAAGATCTGCGCCTCCAACTCCCTGGACGAATACATCATCCGGGATATGCTCATCCAAGGCGCTAAGGTGGACAGCTTCGGCGTAGGTGAACGATTGATTACCTCCTCTTCGGAGCCGGTGTTCGGCGGCGTGTACAAGCTGGCTGGCGTAGAGGA
>CALWIS010000045.1 GCA_944380795.1 uncultured Clostridia bacterium
AGATTCTGTTCTGGTTCGATCAGTTCCGCCACGGCGACCCGGCGGATATTGCCTTTCAGGAAAAGGTCATCGATTGCTTTGTCAACTCCATCTATCTGTTCGATGACCGCATCGTGGTGAATTTCAATTACCAGGAGGGCGGACGCCCGGTATCTTTAGAGGAAGTACTTAGTTCGTTTTTGGATGGGAATGGTGCACCAAAGAAACGCCTTGCTGGAAAGCAGGGCGTTTTTCATATTGATCGATATTGGGAGGATTGGCACAGAGCGCCGGTCCTCCCTTTTTGCATGTAAACCAGACGAATATAGTATGTTAAAGCTTCGAACGTGTCTACAAGGTGGAGGCAGAATTATATCATGAAAATTGGAACTAAAATTCGTCTAATCCGTCAACATCGTCACATGACGCAACGGGAGTTAGGTGAGCGGATTGGACTGGGAGCGAGTGGGGCAAATCGTATCGCTCAATATGAGATAGGGTATCGAACTCCAAAACGTAACCTGATTAAGAATATAGCTCACGCGTTGAACGTGCCGGAAACAATTCTCTCCATAGAAGAAAATGAATCGTTGCAGACGTTGCTTCGTCAGCTATTATGGTTGGATCAAGAGGATTGCGCCCTCATTGAATTCATTCCGGTAAACGAGGAAAAATGCCAACTCCCTTGCACTTGCAATCCATTAGCATTTGAGCACATTGCGATTGTAGTTCACAACCAGGCATTCCAGAATCTTCTCACAAGATGGAGCAATGAGAAAACATTCCTTTTAGGCGGCATTATTAATCAGAACGACTATTTCGGATGGAAGATTGGTAAGCTATTGTAAATTTTTGAGTAATGGCTGAAAGATTTACTCGATTTGCTTCCTGCTTGCTTGTTGCACCTATTACCGTATGCTATAATGATAAAAACGTGCATGTTATGTACTTTTTTGTGCGTGAAGTATTCCTACTAAATTACAAGATATCTTAACTCACCTGGAATGTTAATCGAAAGGATATGGCATGAAAAAAGCTGCTGCTCTACTTGTGGCTTCTATCGTTCTTCTGATAAGCTGTACCTCGTGCGTTTCAACAGCATCAAGTAGCTCAGAAAATCCAAAGAGTTCGAACACTCCCACCATGAGCTCATCACAGAAAAACGAAACTGTCACCCTGTCCGTGTATCTGGAAGCCGTTTACACTGATGAAGAAGCGCATTTTCCCATCTACGAAAAATTAAAGGACTTCGAGGATTCTCATCCGGAAATTCATCTGGAATTTGTATCTCCTGTAAGTGGTGTCAGCGATCAAGCTGCACGAGAATCGGAGATCAACCAGCTGAATACTGAGATCATAACAGGTGGCGGACCCGATATTTTTCTGATGCAGACTTTGCGATTCACGGATGAGAATTTGTTCCCGGACGTTCAAAAAGCAATGAAGAATCACTCCTTTTTGAATCTTTCCGACTATGCAGATGCCAATTCATTTGACCCTGCTAACTACTATTCCGCGGTTCTTGCTACCGGGCAACTGGATGGCCAGCAATATATTTTGCCACTTTCTTTTTCGGTCCCTTTATTTGTTGGAGCAGAGAACGTTATCACAGAAAGTGGATTTCAACCGGATATAGCCTCAGCGAATCAAACAGCTTTTTTTGAGGAATTGTCCCGTGTCCTGAAGGAAAACGGCAAACAGGTCGAATATTCCTTGAGCTTGACAAACCTACTTAATCAGCCGTTGATTGACTACCAGGAAGGCGCTATTCAGTTAGATACTGATGCTGTCCGTCAGGCCTTGACCATTGAAAAGGACTACACCACCCATCAGCTCAATTTCTTCAACAACTATGACTCGCAGCAGATTGATGCGTTAGCTGCGGGAACACCTTTTGGCCTTCTGGAAATGTCAGACATCGCGCTGGGAACCTTGCACCCCCTGGATACCAAAGGCATCGCCCCGTTTGTTCAAGGAATTCCCAACGAAAATGGCAGCATTACTGCAGAAATTTCCAGCTACGCAATGGCTAGTGCAGGCACACAATATCCAGAGCAGTGCGCAGAACTGCTATATTATCTGATGAGCGCTGAATGCCAGGATGCCGCTGCTTATCCCTGTACCACGGAAGAACTGCCTGTACGCCGCGACAGCACAAAGTCTTCGCTTGAAAATGAGCATCAGTTTCTTGTCTACGATGCTTCCAAGGAAAAGCTCTCCGAAGAGGACATTGCCTTTCGTGAGAAAACCTATGGCGGTAATCTGCAAGACACCACTGTGCAGAGCATTCAGTCTATTTGCGACCAAATAACATCCGCACATTTTCATACCATTTGGTACAGTGCATTGGAGCTGGGGCAGAGTGAAACGGGAGATGATATACTGACATCCTCCTTGAACGACTATCTCTACGGAGACACATCGCTGGATGAATTGATTAACACGCTGACGCCCAGACTGCAGATGTATCTGGATGAATGAAAGGAATTCCATGAATTTCTTTGTAAAAAGTGGATCACTGTCCCGACAACGACATATCATAGGCTGGCTTTTACTAGTACCCATGCTTCTGGCCTTTATGGTCAATTATCTGCTTCCTTTTGTTATAGCGTTCATCCGCAGTTTTTACCATGGTATGGGGAATACCTTCGTGGGGATGGAAAACCATATAGAACTGTTGCAGAATCATACCTTCTTGCTGGCAATTCGTAATCTTCTGATTCTTTGGGCATTTGTCCTGCCTTTGAATCTTTGTATCGCCTTTCTTCTGGCATTACTGTGCCATCGTATCCACGGTGGTAGATCATCGGCTCTCTTCTTTTTACCCGCCGTTTTGCCAGCCGTCTGTGTGGTAGAAATTGTTTCCCAGTTGTTCGGAACTTCGCAGATCGATGGTCTGTTTTCCCTTTTACCTGCAGATTGGTCTACGGGACAAGTGGCTGGTATGGTTTTTGGCTGTCTCGTTCTTTGGAAAGGGCTTGGATATTCGCTTCTGATTCTAATAGTCGCGTTGGGCTCAATTCCGGAAGAATACTTGGAGGCAGCTGCACTGGAAGGGGCCTCTTATTGGCGAATTGTTTTTTCCATTCGCCTTCCTCTTACAGCCCCTTCTTTGGGAATTTGTGCCATCCTAGCTGTATACAATTCATTTCGCTGTTTCCGCGAAGCCTTGCTTTTGGGTGGGGCGCATCCTACAGAATCACTGTACAGTTTACAACATTTCCTGCAAAACAATTTCAGTAACATGAATTTTGCCAGACTGGAGGCGGCGTCGGTCTTTCTCATTGTTATCCCGTTGCTTCTACTCGTATTCTTTTCGGCCTTTTGGAAATTACCTGTCTGGAAAAGGAAAGAAGGTGGGCGGTCATGATTAAACATCCCCGCTGGCAACGCCCGCTCTTCAAGTCGCTTGTGTTCCTGTACATACTTCCTTGCGCAGCTTTGCTCCTCCCATTTGTAAAAGCTGGTGTTCTTTCCCTTTTGGAAAGTTCTCTGGAACTTGAAACGATATTTTGGGCTGCCTATCTAAATACGATTATACTTGCTGTAGGAAATCTACTGCTACAGTGGTTGGTCAACATACCCGCAGGCCTTGCACTTTCGAAAATGCTTCCGCAGCATATTGCCCGAAAAGTGCTCTATCTCTGCCTTTTGTTGATGTTTCTTCCGCAACAAGCACTCATACTTCCACAATATCTTTTATTGGATCGGATGCATCTTTTACACCACGCGGGCGGTGTCGTGCTCATGTCTGCCTTCCAGCCTTTTCTTGTTTTGATCTTCTGGTTTGGCAGTGAGCAAATTCATCCTAGCCTGTTCGAAGCAGCAATCTGTGAAGGAGCTTCTACTCGGCAATGCTTTTTCCGGATTTATATCCCAATGCTTTCCCCCTACATACTGGCAGGTAGCCTATTATCGGTGGCTGAGAGTTGGAACATGCTTGAACAACCCATGACCTTTTTGCAGACAGATAGCCAGTTGGTATTGTCAACTTACTTTCTGCAACAAATAGGTGCCGACCCAAGCGTAACAGCTATACAAGCACTATTATCTGTGTTTCCGTTGCTACTGGTTTTTGCTTTTGCAGTTGCAAAGCTGCATAACCCAAATTCAATAGTATCTAGCGAAGAAAATTCTTTTACATTATAGTGGTCGTAAAACAGTAATAGGTGAATTTCTTGGAACAGGCATGATTTCGGTCATGCCTGTTCCGCTTTTATCAGTTCATCTACATTTCAGATGGGAAAGAGAAAGCAGGATTTTTTTAATGCCTTCGTAAATTTCCTCTTGATTCCTTTTGATTTCTTCAATGTCAGCTTCGTAGATGTTACCCGTTGTGTTGAGCTGTTTGGCAATTTGGTTTTCGCTGTTGGATATCCGTTTCATTTTGCAAGTCAACTCACGGAGTTCAGGCATATCCAAATTCACAACATACCCGTCGATTGCCATTTTGCGGAGATAGGCACTCATGTTGTTCGTTCCCATCTGTGCCATTTTCTGTTTTATCAGGTCAAGCTCTTTTTCGTCTACAAAAAACTTGACCTGTATCGGGCGCTGACGGATTGCTGGTTTTCGTTTTTCTGCCATTGTGAATACCTCTAAAGCACTTCTTTTTTGCTGGTAGGTTATCGCAGCTCCCATATCATTTCGCTTAACCGATAGAACATTTCTTGTCGTTCTTCAATGGCTTGCTTATTCCAATCAGG
>CALWIS010000046.1 GCA_944380795.1 uncultured Clostridia bacterium
CAGCCTGCCGCAGCTCCCCAGGGGCCTGTATCCCAGCCATCATCTACAGCTGGGCAGCCGCACGTTTCCAAAATTCAATCCGCAGGGCCTGCTGCAGCGCCTGAATCCGGTGTGATCCCTGGCAATCTTTCCCCAGCAAAAGCACCTTCTTCTTCCGGTGCTGCCATGCCCAGGTACCGGTCAGGAGGACGTGTTTCATCGGCAGGCTCCTCTCAAATCCCTCATACACCCAAATATCAACCATCCTATCAACCCAAAGGCGGCAGCCAACCTGTTTCTGGAAGCGGTTCCGGCAGTTCTTACCGGCCAACTTACAACGCACCTCATATGCCGAAATACCGGCCAAATGGCAGCGTTTCTTCAGGCAGCAGCTCTTACCAGCCTGTTTCCAGCTCGTCTGCTGTGTCAAAAGTACCGCCACAAGGCGGCGCTTCTGCTCCTGGTGGTACCTCTTACCAACCTGTTTCCAGCCCATCTGCTGTGTCAAAAGCACCATCGCAAGGCGGCGCTTCTGTTTCTGGAGGTACTTCTTACCGGCCTGTTTCTGGCACATCTTATGTGCCGAAAGTACAACAGCAGACAGTATCCTCAATCCAACCGCCTGTATCTAATACGCCCTATACACCCAAGGTACCGCCAGAGGCGTCTCCGACCGTACATATCGACAACCTGTGGACAGAACCTGCAGCCCCTGAAATCTCTCAGCCTGTAGAGGTGCCACACGCCATAAATGTACCGGACACCCCTCATCCAGCTGTGCCGACAGAGAACCCGAAAAAGGAAAATAAAATGAATCCAAAGGAGTAGTTTATGAGTTATTTTGTACCTCGCGGACTGCGTTCGGAGATCAAGATGATCTCTACCATCCGCTTTTCCATCTTTTTAAAGGATGTGGCTTTTTTCAGTGTGTGGGCCTGCATCTTTTACTTTTTCCAGATGATGGTTTCCCCATGGCTGGTAGTCCCGTACTGGTGCCTGTGCGCCATCAGTGGCTTTTATCTAGTACGGCAAGCCAGGCGTTCCAACCCCGAAAAACGGAATTGGGAAGCTATCCTGCTCCTCATCGGCAAAGACCACAAGGTCTACCGTTCTTTAGATCTTCTGGAGCAGCCCGGGCAGGATGCAGAGGGCAATAGTCCTTCTGCACCAGCCGCCCCTGATCCTGAACCATCTCCTTCTAACAGGAGAAAAAAGAAAAAGGCATCACGGGATTCTTCCAAGCCCCCAAAGCCCCCGGCCATTGACCACACCATTCTGGAAGCATTCCCGGTGCGTTCCTGGAAAAACACCTCCCGGGAGGGAGGAAAGGGCTATTTCCTTCTGGAGGACGGCTCCATCCTGGACATTTTTCTGGTAACAGGGCGTTCCTATCTCCACGCTTCCGAAGAAGAGTTTCGCCGCCGGGTGGAAGCGGATACCTTCTTCTACCGCCAGTGCCGGGCGGATTTTAAGATCGTATCCATGAATTACCCCACCATGCTCACAAAGCAAAAGGAATACCTTCTCCGCTGTGCGGAAAAGCAGCCCTTCGGCCCCATCCGGGATACCCTGCTGCAAAAGGCAGACACCCTGGACTGGCTGGAGAACAACACCACCGACCGGCAGATCTTTTTCTTCCTGTTTGCCGCCGATGAACACCAGTACAGAGACCTGTCCCGCACCATCTCCCGCAGCAGCATGACTCTGCAGGAGATCCCACGGGGAAAGAAGGAAAGCGTTTTGTGGCAGCTGAACAACCCCTGCAAGCAGCTGCGCATCCAGGACTTTCAGGAAGAAGTGGAGCAGGGGTATACCGAATATGAGGAGGCATCTGAAATTGTTGAATAAATGGAAACGGACTAAAAAAACATTCCAGGAGAAAAAGGGGTACGACCCCTTTCTCCTGTTCCGGCTCCAGCCGGGAGGAAACCTGAAGCTCAATGATGAGCGGTACATCAAGACCGGGGACGGCTATTGCAGCTGCATCCATATCTATGAGTTCCCGGCAGATAACGGCGACTTCTGGATCAGCGGTCTGACCAATGAAACAGGCGTCTATACAGTAATCGATGTGGGCACGCAGCCGGATGAGGAGACGACCGCCAACCTGAACCGCTCTCTGGCGGAGCTGGACGCCCGCATGAGCGAAAACGCCAGCCACTCCGACCGTAGGGAAGATGAGCACCGATATGCTTTGCTGGATGACCTGCTCACCAATGTAAAGACCCAGGGAGAGATGGTCAAGCTGGTACACTGCCGGATGTATGTCCCCGGCAGGACAAAGGAAGAGGTAGACAAAAAAGTGAATGAGATCATCCAGCGGCTGGAAAGCGTGGAGTATCGCGCGGCGGTATTCCTCAACGAAACCGACTGCGAGTACCGGGCGCTGTTTTCACCGGCTTCCAAGCAGGCTGCCGGGCGCAGCAAACGTTTGGGAACCCCCATGCCTGCCCTCACGCTGGCAGGCGGGTATCCTTTCAATACGGAGCAGCTGCTTGACCCCTTCGGCAGCTACATCGCCTCTACCGAAACAGGGGGCAACGTGGTCTTTGACCAGTTCCACAAGACCGCACGGCGGCTCTCCTATGACGCCCTGGCCATTGGCCGAAAGGGCAGCGGCAAATCCACCCTGCTGAAAATGCTGGTACAGAATTCCCTGGTCACCGGCAGCTATATCCGGGTGCTGGACTGCACCGGGGAATTCACCGAGCTGGCCCTCCACTTTGGCGGCACGGTCATCTCCATGGACGGCTCCTCCGGGATGCTCAACATCATGGAAGTGTTCAAATCCGGCGATTCTGAAGCCGTCAGTTTCTCCCGGCACCTCTCCAAACTGAACACCTTTTACAAGTTCATTTCCCCCGAGGCCGGAGAGGATGAGCGCAACGAGTTTGAGGAGTACTGCCGCCGGATCTATGAGCGAAAAGACTTTGGCCCGGGCGCTGTTGTCACGGGAAGAAAGCCCGAAGAATACCCCAAACTGAGTGAACTGCTGGAGCTGGTGCGCGCCGATCTCTATGAGGACAGAAAGACGAGAAAAGTACGGGATTCCCTGTCCTCCGGACGCATCCGCCGTCTGGAAAATATCGAGCTGGGGGTGGGCAACCTGGTGAACTCTTACGGCAAAATGTTTGACGGCACCACCACGATTCCCGACCTGAAAAACCAGCAGTTCATCGTCTATAACGTAGAGAATCTTTCCTCCATGAAGGACGAGATTTTTCAGGCGCAGCTGTTCAGCATCCTCTCTTTGATGCTGGATGATATGTACGGAACGGGCAGCGTTTCCAAGGCGATGGCGGAAGCAGGAACACCAGTCGAGGACATCCCGAAAATTCTCTTGGTCATTGACGAAGCCCACCGTTTTATCAATACCCGGAACCCTCTGGCTCTGAACTTTATCACCACCATTTTGCGGGAAGCCCGAAAGTATTTTACAGGCTTGGTATTCGCTTCCCAATCCATTCGTGACTATGCCCCGGAAAGCTCCGACACCGCCGGTATGGACGCCCTCAAGACCCTGTTTGAGCTGGTGCAGTACAAGTTTATCATGCAGCAGGATTCCAACTCCCTGGGCCATCTGGAGAAGGTTT
>CALWIS010000047.1 GCA_944380795.1 uncultured Clostridia bacterium
CAGCCAAGTTTCCGAAGAAAACCTTTGGGAGAATTTGCAGTATTTTCTCGAGACTGTCATCCCCGTGGCGGAGGAATCCGGCGTGAATATGGCCATCCATCCCGATGATCCACCATGGAATATTTTCGGCCTGCCCCGCATTATCACCTGCAAGGAAAACCTCGACCGTTTTTTGAAATTGGTAGACAGCCCCGCCAACGGCCTGACCTTCTGCACCGGTTCTCTGGGTTGCACCAAGGCAAACGACATCTATTCTATGATCGACGAATACAGCAAAATGGGACGCATCCACTTTATGCACGTGCGGAATGTGAAGATTCTGGACGACGGCAGTTTTGAGGAATCCGCCCATTTCTCTGCCTGTGGTTCCCTGGACATCCCCCGTATTATGAAGATCCTCCACGATAACGGCTTTACCGGCTATGTCCGCCCCGACCATGGGCGCATGATCTGGGGAGAGACGGGCCGCGCCGGGTATGGCCTGTATGACCGCGCTCTGGGTGCTGCCTACCTCAACGGCATTTGGGAAACACTGGAAAAATATGCAAAGGAGTAAGTACCATGAATCTGCCTTTTTCCATTGATTTAAGCGGCAAGACCGCCGTTGTTACTGGTGCAGGCGGCGTACTGTGCAGTATGTTCGCCAAGGCACTGGCAGCCTGCGGAGCAAAGGTTGCCCTGCTGGATAAAAACGGCGAAGCCGCCGAAATAGAAGCCCAGGCCATCCGGGACGAGGGCGGCTGTGCGCTGGCTGTACCCTGTGACGTTCTCAGCAAAGAGAGCATGGAGCAGGCCCACCAGACTGTGCTCCGGGAGCTGGGAAGCTGCGATATTCTGCTCAACGGCGCAGGCGGCAATAACCCTCGCGCCACCACCGACAAGGAGTACTGCGAGGATGGCGACGTGGACCGCACCGATATCAAGACCTTTTTCAATTTGGACCCCGAGGGCGTGCAGTTCGTATTCAACCTGAATTTCCTGGGGACACTCATTCCGACACAGGTTTTCGCTCCCGACCTCATCGGCAAGGACGACGCCTGTATTCTGAATGTTTCCTCTATGAACGCCTTTACGCCTCTGACCAAGATTCCCGCCTATTCCGGCGCAAAAGCGGCTGTCAGCAACTTTACCCAGTGGCTGGCCGTGCACTTTGCCCCACAGGGTATCCGCGTGAACGCCATTGCACCGGGCTTCTTTGTCACCAACCAGAACCGTGCTCTGCTGTTTAACGAGGCCGGAGAGCCTACCCCCCGCACGGATAAGATTCTGCGCGGTACACCGATGAACCGTTTCGGCGAGGCGGAAGAGCTGGTGGGCGCGCTGCTGTTCTTGGTTTCCAAGAAGGCGGCCGGATTTGTCACCGGCGTGGTGCTTCCGGTAGACGGTGGATTCGCTGCTTATTCCGGCGTGTAACAGCCTGTGAGGAGGAGTTGTAATGCAGATCGGTTTTTGTGGGAGTATCGATCAGGCAGAGCTGGCCCGGGATTGCGGATTTGACTATCTGGAACCGGCTTTAGCCCCCATTTGCGCCATGAGCGAAGAAGAATTTGCCCAAAAGCAGGCACACCTAGAAAAAGTGGGAATTCCCACTTTGGCCGTGAATCTGTTTTTGCCGGGAGACTGGCCGCTGGGTCATGCCCCGCTGGATGAAGAACGCAATCGGGAGTATTTGACAACCGCAGCCAAACGGCTTTCGGCACTGGGGGTCAAGGTAGCGGTGCTGGGTTCCGGTAATGCCCGAAACATAAACGACACGTTTGGACGAGAGAAGGGCAAAGCGCAGTTCAAGACATTCTATTGCCAAGCAGCGGAGATGCTAGGAGAAAAGGGCATCTCGGTGGCCCTGGAACCTTTGCGGAGCCAGGAATGCAGTTGGCTGAATACCGTAGGCGAAGCCTTGGAGCTGCTTCAAAGCTTGCCAGAGTGCCCCAAAGCGGTATTGTGTGATTTTTATCATGCCGGTCAGGAGCAGGAGTCACTTTCTGTGCTGAAACGTGCGGGTTCTCTGCTGCATCACTGCCATATTGCCAACCCTGTGACCCGAAAGGCCCCACTGCCTGACGACGGCGCGGACTATGAAGCCATCTTTCAGGCGCTGAAGGACTGCGGGTATGACGGCACCATCAGCTTGGAGGGCAACTGGGGCGATGATCCCCAAATTCTCAAGACTTGCGCCGCTTACCTAAAAAGTCTGGCAAATTCATAATTTTATCAATAGCTTCCCCGGAGAATCTTGCTTTTCCGGGGGAGTTTTGTTATAGTGATAGCAAACGCCCAGCCATAAAGGGGAGATTGTATGAAGGATACCATCCTGCAAAAAATCCATGAATTGCCCATTCCTGCGCTGCGGGAAATCACAGTCCTCAACGAATTGCCGGGAAGCTATCTGAATCTGGAATGCACCTTGCCCAATGGACAAAAAGCCCGGGTGCTGGAGGATGGCCGCACCTATTATGCCGCTCAGGTGGAAGTTCCGGGAAATCCCCGATGCTATGGCGTGGCAGCAGACGAAACGCAGATCGCGGTGTTTACATATGGCTGTAACGGAGCCGATGCAGAGCTAGTGCTCTGGATGCGGCTGTAAACAACGGAATTTTATTTTAAGGAGATACCTATGACCAAGTTGGAAGAAGCCTTTACCAAAGACCTGATGACCCGTATTCAGAAAGCCATGGCTTTGGGGGCAAATGGAAAGCGCCTATTAGGCCAGATAGAAAAGGATGGCGGCGTGCGGGTGATGCAGAACCTCATCCGGCGGCAGCAGGTTTCCGATGTGTTTGACGGGCTGGAAAAGGCGGGGCAGTTGGCCCTTTCCCCGGAAGCCGCGGTGACACAGGCCACCTATGGTGCGCTGTTTACCGATGATGAGGTAAACTGGTGCTTCCAGCAGTTGTGCGACGCGGGATATTTTGGATAATGCAGTTTGCAGATTTATTCCGTTAATTCCCGGAACCAGCGTTCTTCTACCTCTGGGTTTAAGGCTTTGTTGATGGCCATGGAGAGCAGGGAGGCGGCTCGGCTGATGAGCAGATCGATTTCCCGCACAGTGACGGTCAAAGGGATAGAGGAGCGGGAAGCAGCCCCTCGTCCCTCGCCGGAGGAGGCCAAAACGGAAGCATCCATCACAGTGGGGACCCCAATGCCGATAACCGGTACCCCTAAGGTGTTGCGGCTGATGCAGGGGCGGCTGTTGCCTACGCCGGAGCCGGGGGCAATGCCACTGTCGGTGATCTGTACAGTGCAGCCCAGCCGCTCCCGGTCTGCGGCGGCTAGGGCGTCGATGGCGATTACCGCCGCGGGCTGAATTTGAGACACCATGGCGGAGAGGATCTCCCGAGTATCCATTCCTGTCATGCCCAATACCCCCGGAGAGCATACACACACAGGCCGCAGCCCCTCTAGCCCGGAAACCCGCCCCAGCTCCCGCTGGATATGACGGGTAGCCAACACCCGGTCGGCGGTTTTTGGGCCCAGAGCGTCAGCAGTCAAGGCGCGGTTTCCCAGACCGATCACCAGCACAGTGCCGGTTTTTGGCAGCATGGAACGCAGCAGTTTTGCGGTGAGGGCGGCTCCCTGCCCGTCAATATCCGGGGTGTCGGAAAAAGAGGGGAGATGCAGGGTGCAGTATTTTCCTACCGGTTTTTGCAGTTTCCGAGCGGCTTCCGGGGTGAAGATCTCAATGGCGGTCACTTTACAGGAGCCGTGGCTCTCTTCCCGCAGGGAATATCCGCCGCCTTTGTGTTCCAGTGCTCCAATGGCTTCTACAGCCAGATCAGTACGATACATCATTGCTAAATTTCTCCCATTTTTAGTATAGATTTCTGTTATGGACGTGTGCAGGAAATTGAAAAAAAATCTTGCATTTTCCCGTCTTTCGTGATATGATTACTTGTACGCGAATGAGTGTAGAAGGAGGTGTAACCATGCCGAATATTAAATCTGCCAAGAAGCGTGTCAAGGTGATTGCTACCAAGACCCTGCGCAACAAGACTATCAATTCTGCGCTGAAGACGGATATGAAGAAGGCCAACGCTGCTATCGAGAGCAATGCTGCTGATAAGGCAGAGGCTGTGCGCGTTGCGATCAAGAAGATCGATCAGGCCGCTGCGAAGGGCATTCTGCACAAGAATACCGCTGCCAGAAAGAAGTCTGCTCTGGCCCGCAAGCTGAACGCCAGCGCCTAATGCATCATAGGCTGTTTCGGCCGATGGTTCATCTTTTTAATTTGCCCCGGCTTTTATAGCCGTCGGAAAATGAATGAAGAAGCAGAGTGCTACACTCTGCTTTTTATTTTGCCCGAAATTGCGAATTTATTTGACTTTTTCACAAAATTTGGGTATCATACTGTTATAGAGACTTTGGCTTACCAGCTCCGTTAACAGCGGGGATGCCTGTATTTTATTTCGGAGGTGCTCATCGTATGAAAAAGTGCAGTAGTAAAGTCGGCCTGATTGTCGGGATCATTTCCGTTGCAGCAGTGGTTGCGGCGGCGGTTACAGCAGTGGTTCTTTTCTTTGATAAGAAGAAAAAGGACGAAGAGGAATTGGAGCACTATTTGGATTGCTCCATTCAATAATCGAATGCTTTTAGAATGGGGTTCCGTTTCGGCGGAACCCTATTTTTGTATCATGAATAAACTTGTCTGTAAAAAGGAGGAGCCATGTATATCGCGGATTTGCACATCCATTCCCGGTTTTCCCGTGCCACCAGCCGGGAGTGCGATTTGCCCCACTTGGACCTTTGGGCCCGGTACAAGGGCATTGGGGTAGTAGGTACCGGGGATTTCACCCACCCGGCGTGGCGGCAGGAGTTAAAGGAGCTGCTTTGTCCTGCCGAGGAAGGATTTTATACCTTAAAAGAAGATTGCCGCCTTCCGGGGGCGCCGGTACAAGCGCAGACACCCCGATTTGTAGTCACAGGAGAGATCAGCACCATTTATAAAAAAGGAGGGCGCACCCGGAAGGTGCACCATGTGCTCCTGCTGCCGAGTATCGAGGAGGCGGAGCGGCTGGCCCAGCGGTTGGAAGCTATTGGCAACCTCCATTCCGATGGCCGCCCGATTTTAGGGCTGGACAGCCATGATCTGTTAGAAATTGTGCTGGAAACTTGTCCACAGGCGGTATATATCCCTGCCCATATCTGGACGCCCCATTTTTCGGTGTTTGGGGCGTTTTCCGGGTTCCAGACCTTGGAGGAATGCTACGGTGATCTGGCTCCCTATGTCCACGCAGTAGAGACAGGTCTTTCCTCAGACCCGCCCATGAACTGGCGGGTCTCGGCGCTGGACGGCTTAACGCTGGTGTCCCACTCCGACGCCCACTCTCCCCAAAAGCTGGGGCGGGAGGCAGATCTTTTGGACACCGGGCTTTCCTATCCCCAGTTGGCCCAGGCCATTCAAACGGGTGAAGGCTTTGCAGGTACGCTGGAATTTTTTCCGGAAGAGGGTAAGTACCATTTGGACGGCCATCGGAACTGCCGGGTGTGTCTGGAACCGTTCCAGACGTTGGCCTTAGAGGGACGGTGCCCGGCCTGTGGAAAAAAGCTCACTATTGGAGTGGAGCACCGGGTGGAGGAACTGGCCGACCGTGCCGCCGGATTCCGTCCGGAAGGGGCAAAGCCCTTTGAAAGCTTCATCCCTCTGCCGGAACTGCTTGCCTGCGCCGCCGGAGTTTCGGCCAACTCCAAAAAGGTACAGGCGGAATATTTTCGTTTGCTGGAAGCCCTGGGGCCGGAGTTTCCCCTGCTGCGGGAGGTGCCATTGGAGGATATTGCCCGGGTGTCCGGCCCCCTCATTGCCGAAGGGGTTCGCCGGATGCGGGCGGGGGAGGTGCGCCGTATCCCCGGTTATGACGGCGAATACGGAGTCATCTCCGTGTTTACCCCGGAGGAGCGGGAGCGTTTTTCCGGGCAAACCTCCCTGTTTGGGGCCGTTGCTCCGGCAAAAAAGAAAACCAAAGCTTCGCTACAGAAGAAAAAGACTGAAGAACCCGCCGCCGCACGCGCTCCGGTCTTCGGGAGAAACCAACAGCAGCAGGCGGCGGTGGAATCGGAGGTCCCGGTGCCGGCGGAAACAGCCGGGCCGGGAACAGGCAAAACCCGCACTCTCATTGCCCGAATCGCTCACATGCTGAAAACCGGCAAAGCCAAGCCGGGAGAGATCACCGCAGTAACCTTTACCCGGCAGGCAGCTGGGGAGCTGCGTCAGCGTTTGGAGGAAGAAATGGGAGGCAAAAAGGCGCTGCGGGGGTTGACCGTAGGCACCTTCCATTCGGTGTGTCTGGAACTGCTGGACAAAAAGCCTTTGTTATCCGACAGCGAGGGCATAGAGCTTTTACGGGAGCTGCTAACCCGAGAGGGAAGGAAGGATTCCCCCGCCGCCTTACGGGAGCAGGTCTCCCGGTGGAAAAACGGCCTTTCCTGCCAGCCGGACAGCCTGTATGAAATCTATTGCCAAATCCTGAAAGAGCAGGGTCTGCGGGATTTGGACGACCTGTTGCTGGATGCGCTGGAAATCGACCCTCGGCGGTATAAGCGGTTCACCCATATTCTGGTGGATGAATTTCAGGACTGCAACCCCTTACAGCGGAAGCTGGTGCAACATTGGGGCCGGTACAGCCGAAGCCTGTTTGTCATTGGAGACCCGGACCAGTCCATCTATGGATTCCGGGGCGCGGACGCGGGGTGCTTCCAGTGGTTGCAGCAGGAGCGCCCAGAGACGGAATCCATTTCCCTGCAAGAAAACTACCGTTCCGCCCCCGATATTTTGCAGGCGGCGGAAGCGGTGATTTCCCAGAACCCTGGAGAAGAGCGGTATCTCCACGCCAACGCCCCGGAAACCGCCCCGGTGCGGCTGGTGCAGCTTCCTTCCCCAGAGGAGGAGGGGAACTGGGTGGCTCGGGAGATCAAACGGCTCACCGGCGGTCTGGATATGCTGGAAGCCCAGACCATAGGCATGGGAGAGGAGCCGGTGCGGGCTTTCTCGGAGATTGCGGTGCTATGCCGCACCCATCACCAGCTGGAGCAGCTGGAGCGGGCGCTGCTGCGGCAGGACATTCCCTGCCTGATTTCGGGAAGGGGCAAGCTGCTGGAACAAGCCCCAGTGCGGGGCGTATTGGCGTTTTACCGGTTTTTGCTGAACGGCCGCGACGTTCATTCTCTGGAGGAGTGCTTGGAGCTGGTGTGGAAGTTTCCCGCATATGTACGCCAGCGGGCTGTGGGGCTTGTTGCAGACGAAGGTCTTTCCCCGGAGCAGTGGCGGGAAAAGGCAGAGGACTTGGGAGCCCTTGCCCCGTGGCTGGAAGAATACGAAGCCGCTTTGCCCGTGGCATCCAAAGAGCGCCCCAGGAAGCTGCTGGATGCTTGGCGGGAGCGCCACGGCAGCAGCCGGGCCATGGAACAGCTTTGCCAGATGGCTGCTCTGTATGACAGTATGGCGGAACTGTTGGAAGCGCTGGACACCGGGGAAGAAGCCGACGTGCGGCGGGGATGTGGAAAATACACTTCCGGCGCGGTACGGCTCATGACCCTGCATGGCGCTAAAGGGCTGGAATTCCCGGTGGTGTTCCTCTGTGGCGTAGAAAAAGGCTCCTTACCCTTGGAGCGCAAGGGGGAGCCTGTGGAAATGGAGGAGGAACGCCGTCTCTTTTTTGTGGGGATGACCCGCGCCCGGGAGGAACTGATCCTCACCAGCGGCGGAGAACCTTCGGTGTTTGCCGGAGAACTGCCAGTGGAAGTGCAGCGGGAAACCCCGCAAATACGCCGCCAGCAGGAAGCTGTGCAGCTCAGCTTGTTCTGATTATGGCTTGCCCTTAGAGCGGAAAAGGGAGCCGACCAACAGGGCAAAAAAGACCGCAGCGGCAATTCCCCCTGCGCAGGCAGCGGCGCCGCCTGTAAAAGCGCCTAAAAAACCATCTGTGGCGACCGCTTCCTCTACCCCCTTGGCCAATGTATAGCCAAAGCCGCAAAGAGGCACGGTTGCCCCGGCTCCCGCCCATTGGACAATGGGCTCATACAGCCCCAGAGCGGTGAGGATAACCCCAGCGGTGACATACCCCACCAGAATCCGTGCCGGGGTGAGGCGAGTGCGGTCAATGAGAAGCTGCCCAATAAGGCAGAAAGCGCCGCCCACCAAAAATGCTTTGAGATATTCCACAAAAACACCCCTTTCCTTTTTTGGATAGTGTTTCCGGCTTTTTGGGGAGATTATTCGCCAAAGCAGAAATTTTCCCGATTTCAGTTCGCGTGGAAGAGGCTTTAAAATTTAGCTTGCTTCCCCGCGGCGGGCAGTGCCCGCTTCCAAGTTCGCGTGGAAGAGGCTTTAAAATTTAACTTGCTTCCCCGCGACGCAAAAATTTTCGTCCACCTTTTATAAAAGGTGGTGGGGAATCCAAAGGGGCAAAGCCCCTTGGCCGCTCTCCGCAGAGAGCGGAATTCCTATCCCGTAGGGCGCATTTTCGGGGGTGAATTGCCAAATATCCCGGTGGGATATTCGGCAAGAGGGCCCCTTTTGCAAGAAAAAAGGGGCCCTGTGCGGTTCCTGCTAAAAGCTTTTTAAATACACTACAGTTACCATCTGGAAAATTAACAGAAAGGAATGTTCCTCCATGTATCGAGAACTTTTGAGTGAACTGATCCAAGAGTACGATGGGGCAAAGCTCCAAAATCCATGTTCCGAAAAGGAACTTGCAAAAGCAGAAAAAATAGTGGGGTATCCATTCCCTGACGAGTTAAAAGCGTTACTTCGCGAAACTGACGGCGACCGGTGGTTTTTGTTATCAGTAAAAGAAATCATCGAAATGGTGGAGTTAAACCGCAGTATCTTATCCGAAGCCTTTGAGCCGGACGAGTATCTTGAAAAAGTGGACAGGCATATTTTTTTCGCCACCAATGGCTGCGGCGATTACTACTGCTACCGGGTGTTGGAAAGCGGCGAAGTGGATACTTCTGGGATTTACCTTTGGGATCATGAAGAATTTGAAACCCGCTATGCGGCAAAGGACATAAAGGACGCCATCATAAAGTATTACCATGATGAAATCTGAATTTTTCTCATTCCCGTTGTTTCTCTAAAATTTGCGGACAAGTTCCGCTATGGTAAAGAAAAGGCGGCTCGCTGCTTTGGTAAATGGCCGCCCGTTACAAGAGGAAAGGCGTGAAGACCATGGGAGTCCGGCTCCTGCTGCGGGATGAGACCCTTACTGCCCGCATCGTTGGGGAAATTGACCATCATACCGCCAGAGCGGTGCGGGAAGAGATCGACAGTGCGGCGCAAAAAGTAAAGCCACTGCGGCTTTGTCTTGATTTTACCGAGGTGCCGTTTATGGACAGCTCCGGGGTGGGGTTGATACTGGGAAGATACCGGCTGATGCAGATGTGGCAGGGAAGGGTGATCCTCTGCGGGCTTTCCCCTCAAGTGGAAAAGCTGGTGGAAATCTCCGGCCTGAGCCGGCTGGTGACCATTGAAAGGGGGGAGAATCATGAAAGCCATGAATGAGATGTCGGTGTCCTTTCTCAGTGTTTCCGCCAACGAGAGTTTTGCCCGGGCAGTGGTGGCGGCCTTTGCCTCCCAGCTGGACCCTACCATCGACCAGCTTGCCGACCTGAAAACAGCGGTATCCGAGGCCGTGACCAACGCCATTGTACACGGATACCGGGAAACTTTGGGCACCGTCTACATAACAGCCAAACTGTATGAGACAGGCAAAATTGTGGTGCGGGTGCGGGATAAAGGCGTGGGTATCCCCGATATTGAAAAGGCTATGGAGCCCCTGTTTACCACCGGCGGGGAAGAACGGGCCGGTTTGGGGTTTGCCGTGATGCAGAGCTTCTGCGATAAGGTAATGGTGCGTTCCACCCCCGGAAAGGGGACCACCGTAACCCTGCATAAGAGCCTTTTGCGCCGGGAACGGGAACATGAATGACCGTCAAGCGTTTATTGCCGCCAATATGGGGTTGGTCCACACCTGCGCCCAACGGTTCCGGGGCAGGGGCGTGGAGTATGAAGACCTGTTTCAGGCGGGGTGTATTGGCCTCATTAAGGCGGCGGATCACTTTGATGAAAGCCGGGGGCTAAAATTTTCCACCTATGCGGTGCCGGTGATATTGGGAGAGATTAAAAGCGTGTTCCGGCACAACGGTACCGTCAAGGTGGCCCGGGGACTGCGGGAACTTTCCCTCCGGGCCAAAAAGGAAAGCGATTCTTTTATGGCAAAGGAAGGCCGCTGCCCTACCGTGCACGAGCTTGCCGCTCTGCTGCGCGTAGAACCGGAAGAAGCGGCGCAGGCTCTGGAAGCAGGGCTTCCCGCCCTTTCCCTTACCAACAGCGGGGAAGAAGGGGAAAAGGGGCAGACAGATATCCCGGTGGAAGCCCCAGAAGAGAAAGTTTCGGAGCGGCTGGCGCTGGAACAGGCTTTGGGGCAGCTGGAAGAGCGGGACAAATTGCTGATACGGGCTCGGTATTTTTCCCACAAGACACAGACAGAGACCGCTCGGCAGTTAGGAATGACCCAAGTGCAGGTAAGCAGGCGGGAAAAAAAGATCTTGCAAACTCTTCGCACTGCATTGTTGTAGGAAGGTAAAGTGGAAAATCATTTTTCTTGACAAACTCATAGGGAAAACAGTATAATAATACTGGTACAGGCGCTGCGGAATTGCCGCAACGCCTCTTTTAATAAAAGCGGCTTTTACAGGGGACGGGTTGCCGTCCTGCAATTTCGATTCCGCGAAGAAAGGAACGTTTCCCATGAGCCAGACCATTATCCCTGCTGACTACAACCCTTCTAAGGGCCTGACCCTCTTCCAGACCCAACAGGCCATTGATAAAATCAAGGTGAATTTTATCCGAAATCTGGAAGACGCCCTGAACCTGACCCGGGTTTCCGCGCCGCTGTTTGTGGATGCTTCCTCGGGCCTTAACGATGATTTGAATAATGTGGAGCGCCCGGTATCCTGTGACATCCGGGAAACGGGTACCTGCGCCCAAGTGGTCCATTCCCTGGCCAAGTGGAAGCGGTATGCCCTGTATCAGTATGGCTTTGAGCCGGGTTTTGGCCTGATAACCGATATGAACGCCATTCGCCGGGATGAGGATATGGATAACCTCCACTCCATTTATGTGGATCAGTGGGACTGGGAAGCTATTATCCCGGAGGGAAAGCGGAATTTGGCGTATTTAAAAGAAACAGTGCAAAAAATTGTGGGCGCTATCTGTGCCACAGCGGATATGCTCCGGGAGGAATATCCCTCTCTTTGTGTGCCTAAGCTGGAGGAGGAGATCTCCTTTATCACCACCCAGCAGCTGGAAGACCTTTATCCCAACAAGAGCCCCAAGGAGCGGGAAAATCTATATGTGAAAGAGCATAAGACCACCTTCCTTATGGAGATCGGCGACGTGCTCCACTCTGGCAAACGCCACGATGGCCGCGCCCCGGACTATGACGACTGGCATCTCAACGGTGATTTGCTTTTCTGGAACGATGTGCTCGGCGCTGCCATGGAGATATCCAGCATGGGCATTCGGGTGGATGCCCGTTCCATGGATTCCCAGCTCTCCAAGGCAGGCTGTGACGACCGCCGCCGCTATCATTTCCACCAGATGGTGCTGGACGGCATTTTGCCCCTCACTATTGGCGGAGGTATTGGACAGTCCCGGCTGTGCCTGCTGCTTTTGGGGAAAGCCCATATCGGTGAGGTGCAGGTTTCTGTGTGGGACGACGAGACTCGGGCGGCTTGCGCGGCATCTGGCGTGCGGCTGCTGTAAAAATCAAAATTGGGTGCGCTGGTTTTCCGGCGCACCTTTTCTTTTTTCGGAAATCCATTGCTATTTTGGCAAAAAAAGATACAATAGGAAATAGAAAGCCTGTTTTTATAGACAGGCAGTACCCAAAAGGGAGGAACCAGCTATGAGTAAACCGTCGCCCCGGGATTTCCGTCCCAAGCTTCATTTTACTGCCCCTTCCATGTGGCTCAATGACCCCAACGGTCTGGCACTGGAAAACGGCGTGTATCACCTGTACTATCAATACCACCCCTATGATACGGTGTGGGGCCCCATGCACT
>CALWIS010000048.1 GCA_944380795.1 uncultured Clostridia bacterium
GGAGAGCCATATCACGGTGGGGGGCGTTTGCACCCAGTGCCACAGTGACCTGTTGTTTTCTCACCGGGCAACCGCCGGAAAGCGGGGCGGTCTGGCGGCATTTCTGGAAATCAAGGACGAAAGAGGGCAGGCGTGATGGTCATCGAATCCTGTACCCAGTGCCCACGTAACTGCGGCGCAAGACGGGACGAAACCAAGGGAACCGGCTTTTGCCGTATGGGGGCTTTGCCGGTGGTGGCAAGAGCCGCCCTGCATCAGTGGGAGGAGCCGGCTATCAGCGGGACAAGAGGCAGCGGCACCGTGGTTTTTACCGGCTGTTCCTTGCAATGCGTGTTCTGCCAAAACTACAGCATCAGTACCCGCCGGGAGGTGGGGAAGGTGGTCACGCCCTGGGAGCTGCACGAGATTTTCCTGAGCCTCATTGAACAGGGCGCCCACAATATCAACCTGGTGAATCCCACCCATTTTACCTTGCCCATCATTGAGGCACTCTCCATGGAAAAGCTGCCGGTGCCGGTGGTGTATAACTGTGGCGGGTATGAATCTTTGGAAACCTTGCATCAACTGGAAGGGCTGGTGGATATTTACCTTCCCGACCTGAAATACGCTTCGGACGAACTGGGGCAAAAATATTCCGGTGCGCCGGATTACTTTACCCGAGCATCTGCGGCGATTTTGGAAATGGTGCGTCAAACCGGCCCTGCCCGATATACCGACGACGGCATGATGAAAAGCGGCACACTGGTGCGGCATTTGATTTTGCCGGGGAATACCCGAAATTCCATTGCCGTGCTCCAGTGGCTCCATGAGCACCTGCCGGAAAACCCGGTGAGCCTGATGGCCCAGTATGTACCCTGCGGAAGAGCCGGGGAGTTCCCGGAGATCAACCGCACCATTACCAAACGGGAATACGAAAAAGTGCGGGATGCCCTCTTTGACCTGGATTTGGATGGCTATATGCAGGGGAGATCTGCGGCGAAAAAGGACTTCATCCCGCCCTTTTCCCTGGAAGGTCTGGACAATGTAGGACAGCCGTGGCATTCATAGAAAAGTTACAGAATGGCAATGCAGGTGCGTTGACACAGAAAAATTAGAATTTTATAATAAATTAGATATAGATACTAAAATGAAAAAGCCAACTTCCATTTCAGATGAGCGTAACAGAAAGGGTGAACGGAATGGCAGTCAGCAGCATTATTCGAAAAGATATCTCCTTTGCTTCCACCTTGGAAGGGGAAAGAATACAGGTGCGCGTCACCGAACCGGAAGACGCGGAGGATATTCGCGGCATTTTGCAAGTTGCCCACGGCATGGCGGAGCACAGCGCTTTATATAATGAGTTTGCCTCCTATATGGCGGAACTGGGGCTGGTGGTAGCGGTCAACGACCACTTGGGCCATGGCCGTTCCGTTTCCGGTGGCGCTTATGGATATTTTGGAGAAGGCGGATGTCAGAATCTTCTGCGGGATATGAAAAAGCTGTCCACCATCTTGCAGCAGGAACATCCCGGCCTGCCCCTGATTTTACTGGGACACAGTATGGGCTCTTTTCTTACTCGGGCTTATCTGGCCCGGTTTGGTTCGGAACTGGCGGCGGCCGTAATTTTGGGCACCGGGGAAATCCCCAACCGTATGATGTGGAAATCCCAGTGTGTGCTGGCAGAACAGATCGTGCGGAAGAAGGGGCCTAGAGGGCATGACCCGCTTTTTGCCCGTCTGTCTACC
Organism: uncultured Clostridia bacterium; assembly: GCA_944380795.1. Lineage (GTDB taxonomy): Bacteria > Bacillota > Clostridia > Oscillospirales > Acutalibacteraceae > Heritagella_A. Next base: position 1,725 of record CALWIS010000048.1, read on the forward strand.
CAGCGTTTCAATAAGGCGTTTGCTCCCAACCGCACCCCTAACGACTGGCTCTCCCGGGATGAAAAGGAAGTAGACCGGTATACTTCAGACCCACTTTGTGGGTTTGATTTGACCGCTTCCGCCTATCGGGACATTTTGCTTCTGCAAGGGGAGATCGCCGGCAAGCAGTGGGCCGAAAAGGTGCCCAAGCTGCCGCTTTTGGTGCTCTCCGGCGATAAAGACCCGGTGGGAGACTTTGGAAAAGGGGTCGAGCGGGTGGTAAAGAATTTACAGGAAACCGGCCATTCGGTGGAATGGAAGCTGTATCCCGAGGCGCGTCACGTGCTTCTCTGCGAGACCAACCGTGCCCAGGTCTTTCATGATATTGAGAAATTTATTTTTGATAACGTGGAGTTCCCGGAGGACGAAATGCTGTGAAGCTGATCTGGAAGGGAATCTATCACAGAGAAGAAGAGCTGCCCAAAGGAGAACTTCCCCCGCAGGCCGTACCCTTTTGGGAGCCGGAAAATCTGGCGGAACTCAACCGGCAGGTAAGGGGATTTCTGCCGGTGGTTTTAGGATTGGCAGTGGTTGCCATCTTGGCGCGGTGGCTTTTGTGGGGGCCTCCCGGCTGGTGGGGCTGCTTTGGCGTAGTGGGGGTGGTTCTGTTTCTTCCCGGACTTTTGCTCCACGAATTTCTCCACGCCCTGTGCTATCCCCTTTCCGCAACCTGTGAGCTTTGGTTGGCCCCTCGGGAAGGGGCGCTGCTGGTGGTGTCCACCTTTCCGGTATCAAAAGCCCGGTTTTTATTTCTCAGTTTAGCCCCCAGCATGGTGCTGGGTGTGCTTCCTCTTGTTTTTTGGGTCGCGTTCCCGGACTTGCAGGGGAGCGCTTTTACCTTTGGAATTTTGAATCTGATTTCCTGCACCGGCGACTGGCTCAATGTGAAAAACACGGTGCAGCAGGTGCCCGCAGGGGCCATGGTGCAGGGTTCCGGTCTGCATTCCTACTGGTATCCAAAAGAACCTTACTAAATAGCGTTTAAACTTGCGATGTCAAAATTCTATAATTTTTGGGGAGGTTATCATATGAAAAAAATGGCGTTGCTTGTTTATCCTGAGTTCAGCCTTCAGGAAGTGATGAATCTTTCAAGAATGTTTCGCTGGGGATTTGATATTTTCACAGAAGTCATTTCGTCCGGAAAAGAGCCAGTGAAAAGCGAAGAAGGAATTTTGGTTCTTCCACAAAAAACTACGGATGAATTCTGTGAAGACGATTATTTGTGCCTTGTTTTACCAGGATGCAGTGATTTTACGGAAGTATTCAAAGACAAAAAGATATTTGATTTTTTGGGTTCTTTCAATGGAAATACTCATTTTCCCATTGGAGCAATCTGTTCTGGGCCAATGCTATTAGCACGAGCTGGAATCCTAAAAAATAAAAAATTCACGGCTTCCATTTATATGGATTTTTTCGATTTTTGTCCGTTTTTGGATAAAGAAAATTATGTTGCTGCTCCTGCGGTCGTTTCGGGCAATATCGTAACAGCTGGGGGTAGCAATTTTAATGGGTTTGCTGTTGAAATGGCTCGCCTTCTCGGCTTGGAATGCCCCGACCGTATTTTAAGTGGTTATATGGATTCATGGACAGCAGAGGATTATGAGCAATATTTGCCGGTTGATGCAGTTGAAGAAATGAAAGCAATATTTTGTGATCTATAACTGCTTAATTTCAATTTGTGTAAAGAGTTGGAAATTCCCATGCTATATAAAAATTTATAAAAACAGTACTAAAACAGCCTTTTCCCGACTATGTTTATCATGGGCGGAGGAGGCTGTTTTGTTATGCGGAAAAATTTTTGGCATAAACCATGGATAGTCCTGTGCGGGGTGGTAATGGCGGCAGCGGTGGTGCTGGGGAGCGTTTTGGCGGCGGGAAGGGCTGCGGTAGTTTCCGCTGCGTCTCCCCAAGAGGAAGAAACAATCTGCCTGCCTGCTATTATGTATCACGGCCTTTTGAAGGACTCTAAATACCAGGGGCAGTATGTGATTTCCCCCAATGAGCTGGAGCAGGATCTTGTGTACCTTCAAAAACACGGTTACACGCCGGTGCATATGCAGGAGGTATTCGACTGGCAGGACGGGAAAACCGATCTACCGGAAAAGCCCATCCTGCTGACCTTTGATGATGGGTACTACAACAATTACCTGTATGCCTATCCATTGGCGCAAAAATACAACATGAAGCTGATTATCGCCCCCATTGGAAGCTGTACGGATGAGTTTACCGGAGCGGATGACGACCACGCCAATTATTCCCATGTCACCTGGCCCCAAATTCAGGAAATGATGGATTCCGGCCTGATAGAATTCCAAAACCACACCTATGATCTTCATGCCAGCAAAGGGGGAAGATTGGGTACCCAAAAGCTCTGGGGGGAGAGTATGGAGGAGTACCGGGCGTTGCTGCAAGAGGACATCGGCGGCCTGCAAAAACAGTTCCAAGAGGAGACTGGGTATACCCCCACGGTATTTGTGTTTCCCTTTGGGGCCATTTCTGATGGGGAGATGGATATCATTTGGGAAATGGGCTTCCGGGGAACCTTTACCTGTGCGGGCCGCATGAACCAGATCTCCAAAAGCGAGGAACACCTAATACTTGGGAGGTATCTTCGCCCTCACGGTGTTTCCTCAGAATGCTATTTTACAGAAATTCTTCCATAGAGTTTCTTTCCACATTATTTTATAGAAAGGTGGAAACTTATGCCTACCATTTATTTAAGCCCTTCGTTGCAGCCCTTTAACAAATACATTAACGGCAGCGATGAACAGACAGTGATGAACCAGGTGGCGGATGCCATGGAGCCGTATCTTCGGGCCTGCGGCATCCGGTTCACCCGCAACCACATTGGAATGACGCTTGGGCAGGCCATCCAGCAATCCAATGAGGGGTATTATGATCTGCATTTGGCCCTTCACTCCAATGCGGCGCCGGAGTCATTAGCAGGAAAGCTGCGGGGGACCGATGTGTATTATTACGCCTACAGCACGCCGGGAAAACGCGCCGCAGAGATCTTGGCAGAGAATTTTAAAAAGATTTCCCCCACCCCGGATAAGGTGAAGGCCCTTCCCACCACCAAGCTGGTGGAACTTAGTAAGACCAACGCCCCGGCTGTTTTAATGGAGATTGCCTACCACGACAACCAGGAGGATGCCGATTGGATCAAGGGCAATATCCAGAAGATCGCTGCCAATATCGTGGAAGGGCTGTGCATCTATTTTGGCATTCCCTTTATCGCAGACCCCCAGCCGCCCCGAAAAGGCACGGTGGTGACCCAATCCACGCCGCTGAATATCCGCAAACGTCCTTCCACCCAGGCGCAGATCATTACCCAAGCGCAAAAGGGGGAGACGGTAACGGTATTGGGCAAGTGGCAGGACTGGTATGTGGTAGAGGTGCGGGGAATCATTGGCTACGCGGCGGCGCAGTATATTCAGATATAACAAACTGCAAGCTGAGCGGATACTTTGTCAGAACTTCATAAATAATATGTTTTTTCAAAGGCGGTGGGGAGAGTCTCTGCCGCCTGTTCTGTGTTACGTGATGGAAAAAGGGGAAGAGCCGTGCTATAATATGAAAAACAAAGATTTGAGGTTATGATGATGAAGTATCCAAAAATGATTCTCTTTGATTATGGCCATACGCTTTTGTGCGAACCTGGTTGGGATCCTGTAAAGGGCAATGCAGAATTGCTGAAATATGCGGTAAAGAATCCCAATTACTGCACCATCGAAGATGTTAAAAAAGGTGTGGAGAAGATTTTTGGCGGCCATATCGATGGGATTCGAAAAATGGGTTATGATATTTGCGGCCAAGTAGCCAACAGGGTACTGTATGAATCTTTGGGAATCGAGTTTTCCCTTACTCCTTTGGAAATGGAAACGGTTTTTTGGAACGCGGCATCCATAGGGGCAGTTATGCCGGGTACCGACAAAATGCTGGGTTACCTCAAGAAAAATGGCATTCGGAGCGGGGTTATCAGCAATCTTTTGTGGTCGGGGGAGGCATTGACCCAGCGGCTCAATCGATTGCTGCCTCATCATCAATTTGAGTTTGTGATGACTTCCAGCGATTATTTGCTGCGAAAGCCAAACCGCATCTTGTTTGAGATTGCTTTGCAAAAAGCGGGCCTTTGTGCAGAAGATGTATGGTACTGCGGTGATAATCCAAAGGCGGATATTGAAGGAGCGTCGCAAGTTGGCATCTTTCCTATTTGGTACGACAACGACATGGAAAAAGGCAATCGTGATGGATCACATGAACAGCCCCCTGTTTGTAAGCATCTGCATATTCATCAGTGGAGCGAAATGCTGGATTTGCTGGAGAAATTAAAATAATAAGAAAATAAAACGCGGCGGTATAGTTTTTTCTATACCGCCGCGTTTTACAAAATATTTTGGTACCGTCCTCCATGAAAACTATTTTTTCCTCATGGATGGCGGTGATGTTTTTTGAATTTACGGAATAGCTTTTTCCGCATTACCCCAAAGATTCGGGACTGCCGCTGGAACTCCATGGAAATTTGATCCAACTGAGGCACCAGGATGTAATCAATGAGATGCAGGAAAAGGGACATCGCGCATACCGAAAAGAGGAAAAGCATCATCAAAGTTAATATCATGGGCAGGTTTAAGGAGGTCAGGCTGAAGAACCAGCCAAAGAAAATGACAGCTAAAATAAAGGCCAGCGTCATGGTGAGGGATAAAGCCCCTCGCAGCAAATTGAAGGGCGTGCACACTTTGTACAGCATCATCAAACTGGTCATGCCGGTAAGGAGCACCGCCATGGTGGAAAACTGTTCTTGAGAAAACCCCATATAACTGTGGATAGCCGTAAGCAGCAGGATGTTCAGTACCATGGTCAATGCCGCCGGAAGGGATTTCTGGATCACATTGACAATGAACTTTCCGCGGATGCGTTCCCGGTTGGGTTCCAGCGCCAGAATAAAGGAGGGGGCTCCGATGGTGAGGGCGCTGATGAGGGTCATCTGGATGGGCTGAAAGGGGTAATCTGCCGGAAGAAAAATAAAGCAAAGGGCCAGAATAGCGGAGAAAATGGATTTTACCAAGAACAAGGAGGCGGAGCGCTGCAAATTGTTGATGGAGCGGCGGCCTTCCTGTACCACCCGGGGCATGGAGGCGAAGTTGGAATCCAGCAGTACCAGTTGGGAAACCGTGCGGGCGGCATCACTGCCGGAGGCCATGGCAACACTGCAATCCGCCTCTTTTAGTGCCAGTACATCGTTTACGCCGTCCCCCGTCATGGCGACAGTGTGCCCTTGGGCCTTGAGGGCTTTGACCAAAGAAAGCTTTTGCTGGGGGGTCACACGTCCAAACACCGAGTAGCAGGAGGCAGCCTTTATCAGCTCCTCTTCGGTGTGCAGGGTGGAAGCATCGATAAAGCGGTCGGCGTTTTCCAGCCCGGCCTTTTTGGCAATATTGGCAACGGTAACGGCGTTATCGCCGGAGATGACTTTCAAATCCACTCCCTGGTCGGCAAAATACCGCAGGGTGCGGGGGGCTTCCGGGCGGATTTTATCGCTGAGAACCACCAGAGCAAGAGGGGTAATGGATTCCGGCAGCTCTTTTTCTCGGAAGGGCTGCGGGGAGTGGGCCAGCAGCAGCACCCGCTGCCCGGTTTGGGAATAGGATTCGATCTGAGGGCGCAGAGCCTCCGCACCTTCTTTTAGGATAAACTCCGCGGCTCCCATGACAAAAGTACCCATATCAGAAAAAGAAGCGCCGCTCCACTTGCGCGCGGAGGAAAAGGGGCGGGTCTCCACACAATGCCAGCCGGGAGCATCGGAAAAATGGGCCTGTATTGCCAAGAAGGTGGGGTTGGAGTCTGTGAGAGAGGAAGCTAGAGAGGCCAGTGCATCCTCGGCGTAGCGGATTTCTGTATTGGAAAGGGGAAGAAGCTCGTCCACCTGCATGGAGCCTTCGGTAATAGTGCCGGTTTTGTCCAGACACAGGGTGTCCACCCGGGCCAAGGTTTCAATGCAGAACAATTCCTGCACCAAGGTTTTATGGGAGGAAAGCCGGATCACGCTTACCGCCAGCACCACGCTGGTGAGGAGCACCAATCCTTCGGGGATCATTCCCACCAAAGCGGCCACCACGCTGACTACCGTATCCTGCAAGCCGCTGTCGGTGAGAAAATACTGCTTGCAGAACAACAGGATGCCAATGGGTAACAGGGCGATTCCCAGCCATTTGATAATGCGGTTGATCCAGAACATGATTTCGGAATTAGGGCGCTTTACATACTTGGCGCTGTTGGTGATCTGGTTGGCGTAGTTGTCGGCGCCCACGTGTTCCGTGCGGGCCCGGCAGGAGCCGCTCACCACAAAGCTGCCGGAAAGCACCAAATCTCCCGGTTTTTTATATACTGGATCAGATTCCCCGGTGATGAGGGATTCGTTGACCTCGCACTCTCCTTCTAGGAGAATAGCGTCGGCACAGATTTGCCCACCGGAAGAAAGGAGCATCACATCATCCAGCACGATCTCCTCGATGGTGATCTCCTGTAAGTTGCCTTCCCGTATAACCTTTGCTTTTGGTGCGGCGATAAGGGAGAGCTTGTCGATAGTGCGTTTGGCCCGGATCTCCTGAAAGGTGCCAATAAGGATATTGCAGAAGATCACTCCCAAAAACAGCATATTCTTAAAGGAACCCACTGCCAACACCATACCGGCCAAAATAAAATTGAGAATATTAAAAGGGGTCAATATGTTTTTCAGCAGGATCTGCTTTTCGCTTTGGGTTTTGATGGCTCCACTGTCATTGGAGAGCCCTTGGGTGCGGCGTTGCTGTACCTGTTGTTCTGTAAGGCCCCGGTCGGCGCTGGGGAAAAAGCGCTCCGGATGCGGGCTGTTTTGAGTCTCCATAGAGGATCCTCCTTTTTATCTTGTAGTTGGGTATTAGTATATAATAGTTTCATTACTATATCGTGAATAATGGCAGATTTGTGCGAATGTTCAAAAATTAGTAAAACTTATTGTTGTAATGACTAAAACGTATGGTGTTTTGTATAGGAAAAGCTATGGATATTTAGCCTTGTTTTATGAATCTAAAATGAGTATAATACTTATTTAGTATAAAGACGGCTTCTGCACACAGCTGGAAGGAACAACTCAATTTTGCAGCAGTGAAAACGCTGCGGAAGGAGGTTCGTTTTTTGAATAGTCAAGTAAGTCCTGTTACTGATAATACTGAAAAAAAACAAAAGATTTTTGCGTTTTGGACCGTAGTGTCCATTTTTATGCCTTTTTATATTACGGGAGCGGCTATGGTAGCCGGAGCGATTTATGTCATCACCAACCGGGAACGCCGGGCATGGGCTTTGGCAGAGCCGTATAGCCGCATGATCCTCACTGCGGTGGCATCTTGGGCGCTGGTTTCCCTGTTATACCAGAACTTTTATGGAGCGGGGATTTCTCTTCTGCTCACGGCCGTTTTGCTTGTCATGTTCTATCTGCGTTCCTTTATGACCCAGCGGCTGTTTAATATGCTGATGGATGTGGCCTGTCTGGCCAGTATTTCCACTACCATTATTGCCATTGGGCAGATTGTCTATTATGAGGGTATCGGCTCTCTGGAGCGGGCAGAATCTGTTTGCTTTAATCCGAACTATTATGGTATGTTAATGGAGTTTATGGCCATTATCGCCTTGTACCGTGGGTTTGGCAACCCTAAATTCCGTAAGTTTTACGCGGTAGTGATTGTCAGTTCCCTCATCGGGATTTACCTGTGTGCCAGCATTTCGGCAGCTGCTGCGGTATTTGCAGGAACGTTGTTTTTCTTCCTGCTCCGTGGGCGATATAAATACTTCTGGGTATTTGCTGCTATCGGTGTTTTGGCGGCGTTGGCAGCTTTAACGGTTTTGCCGGTGATTTTCCCCCGGGCATCCGATGCCGATCACTCCATGGACCAGCGGCTTTCCATCTGGTTTACCGCTTTGCAGGGTATCCGGCAGCACCTGTTCTTTGGACAGGGGCCCATGACCTATGAAATGATCTATACCCAGTTTAGCGGGTATGCTACCCATCACGCCCACAACCTGTTTTTGGATACGGTGTTGAACTATGGTCTGATAGGCGCGGGCATCATCGGATTCTTTGCCGTTACCCAAGTGCGTGTGGTGCTGTCCCGTATCCGCCGGGGCATCAGTTCCTCCACCGGCGTATTGATGCTGGTGTTGGCCTTTATTACCGTGGTTCACGGTATGACGGATGTGACTGTGCTGTGGATCCAGACCGGCGCCATGTTCCTGTTGGTGTATTCTTCCATCGGTATTCGGAGTGAGACCGCTGTGGCAGTTTCTCCGGCTTTTGTGGAAGGATCTTCTCTGGCACAGGAAAGCGCTTATAAAAACTAAATCAATTGCCATAAGAAAAGGGCGAAGCTTCCATGATGGAGGCTTCGCCCTTTCTGTTGTTTAGGAAAGACGGTGGGATACTTTGGGAAGTGGGGAGCGCTTTTCTAATTCTTCCAGTACAGCTTGGAGTTCCTCCAAAGAGGGCCCGGTTTCGGGCTGAGAAGCAGTATCGTATCGCACCTGATTATAAACGGGAGTGGTACAGGTAAGATGGCTGTTTTGCAGTACAGAGGCGGTTTTATCCAAAACCTCCAGAGGGGTATCCCCAGAGGATAAGGGGAAGTTTTTCAGCTTCATCCCGGCAATCGCCAGCCCGTATCCAAGCCGCAGTTTTTCACTGCCTTCCGGCATCCGGCGGAATTGCCGATATTGGCGCTTCCATCGGCGGAGCCGCTGCTTTTCGGTGAGGTCTTCTTCTGCCAAAGGAGCCTCTTCCACCACGATATCCTCATCTACATAATATTCGCTCTCCACTTTGTTGGGGTCTGCAAACTGATGACGTGTCATCACGCGGCGTATCGCCAGCAGAAAACGCTGGAAAGCGTCTAAAATGGCCCGTAAGATCTTTTTTCCATTGCGGATAAGCAGCACCAAAAGTCCAGCGATGATAAGAACCGTGAGTATGTTCCACCAGGGAGAACTGCTACCGGCCGGGATTTCTCCTTCGGGAGCAGGCGTTGCAACAGGCGCGTAAAGAACACCGTTTTCATAGTAGCTTTCCCCTTTGGGAATAGAAGCGATCAGTTGGCGGATGAGCTCAAAAAAGCTCTGCACCAAAGAAGCAATGGGGAAGCACAACAGGAAAAATACCGCCATGCCGGCCAGTATCACCGCCAACAACCGGATATTGTAATATCGGATACGGGCGGGCAGATGAGAAAAGCTGTGCCCCCGGCGTTCCATGAGAAAATCCAGATTTCCCTGATTCCGGGAGACGCCATAGGCCGCCGAAAGGATCAGCAGGCACAGAACAAAAGAAAACAGAGGGAATGGCTCGTGGTTAAAGACATAGAGAGCGACGGAACTCACGCCCTCTACCAGAAATACAGTAAAGAGGGGACGATCGAGGATACTGTGGTATTCCTTTCCTTGGGCCCGTATTCCCAGAATCCAAGGGAAGAGGAGGTACAGCCCTGCGGGGATCTCGGTATAATTGGACAGAGAGAACCACCATTTTCCCGCTGCCAGCCCTGCTGCAAGGGGGAGTACCCCCAACAGGACAGCCAGAAAATCGCACATCCACCGGCGCTTTTCGGAAAAGGGGAGCTTTTGAAATAGGGTGCTGATTCCCCAGCCGGCGAAACATACCACTGTGCACAAAAGCTGATATTGCCATACGTTAGAGATACCGGGGATGTGCAAAAAGCACTGAAAGTATAAAGCGACAGGAGGAAAGCACAGCAGAGAGAGGGCAAAGAGGGAAAAGAAGCGGATAGCGGTAAGCAGCCAATTCTTTTGTTCTTTTTCATTGGGCATGAACAGCCGCCTCCTCTCTGTGATAAAAATAAATATCCAGGTCTCCATAGGCCAGTTCCCCGGAGGGGGGCGAGGTACACACGATCTTCACCCGGGTTCCTTCCCGGCGGTGGGCGTAGGCGTATTCCAAAATTTCTTGATTCAGATAAGCGGTAATGAGCACTAGGTCGCTGGTCTCTACCCGGGCACACAGGCTATGGAGAAATACGGGAAAATCCTCAGAGCTTTGCAGGGGCAGATGAGCCAGCAGCCGCAAAAGCTCCCGCACGTGCTCCCGTCCCCAAGAGCAGGGGGTGGCAAGGGTTTCCCGCTCCCCGCTGAGACTGGCGTTTACCCGCAGGGACACCGGGATGCCGCTGCGCAGGGTATCATCCAGAAAACCGGCGCATACCCGAATGGCGTCCTCTACCTTTTCCGGCTCCATAGCCTTTTCCAGCTCAAATTCCCGGGACTGAATATTGAGGATCACTGTCAGGGTCTGGTCGGCGCTGTATTCGTTGTTGTGCACCATGATTCTGCCGGTGCGGGCAGTGGCCAGCCAATGGACATGGTTGATGGATTCCCGCTGGGTGTATTCCCGTACCCCGGCAATGAGAAAGGGGTCGGGCAGCAGGTGGCGGCGGACTACCACCGGGCCGGAAGTGCTGAGCACCTTTTCAAAGCCCACATCCATCTCTACCGGCTGGGGGAGCACGGTAATGCAGGCGTGAGGCTCCACCGGCATGGAAAGGGAGGCAGTGCCCAACAGATCGGTGGATACCAGAATCACCTTGTCCAACTGGAAGCAGCCCCGTTTCAGGCACTTGACCTTCCAGCTGCGCACCACCTTGTGGCGGCTCTTCATCATAAAGAAGCTGGGAACAAACCGGGTCTCCTCGGTGACCAGGGACTGGGAGCCGGCAAAGTCCAGCCATTTGGAGGTGGTGAGCTCAGCTTTGAGCCATGGCACCGGCAGGAGCTTTGCGTTGGTCACTTCTTCCACCAGAGAGATCTCCTCGCCTTCAAAGGCTTCTTCCCGGTCAAAGTAGCACACATATTTCAGGTTGCGAAAGGCATATTTGCGGTAAACCCGGCCTTCCAGCCAGATCACCACCGCCAGCAACAATAAGATCGCCAAAAATTCCATGGGCCCCTCCTTATACTGGAGACTCCATGGGGACCGGGGTCTGCTCCAGAATCTTTTCCAAAACAGGGCGGACGGTATCAGAGGTCTGGGAGAGGTGGCTTCCCTTGCAGATGATGCGGTGGGAGAGAACGTCGCAGCACACCGCTTTTACATCATCGGGCAGCACATACTCCCGGCCTTCCAGCCCTGCCCAGGCCTGAGCGGCACGGAGAAACGCCAAGGAACCACGGGGGCTTACCCCCAGGCGGATTTGGTCGTGGGAGCGGGTGGCGGCCACAATTTGCAGAAGGTATTCCTGCACCGCCTGACTGACGCGGATTTTACGCACTTGATTCTGGGCTTCCAGAATATCTTCGGTAGAGAGCACCGGCTCCAACTCCTCTAAGGGACTGGACTCCTGAAAGGCAGTGAGCATTTCCCGCTCGCTTTCCGCGTTGGGATACCCCATGGAAAGGCGCATGAAAAAGCGGTCCAGCTGGGCTTCCGGCAGAGGGAAGGTGCCCTGAATCTCAATGGGGTTCTGGGTGGCGGCCACAAAGAAGGGTGGTGTCAAGCGGTGGGTCTCGCCGTCCACCGTGACCTGCCCTTCCTCCATGCACTCCAGCAGGCTGGACTGGGTGCGGGGAGTGGCGCGGTTGATCTCGTCGGCCAGCAGCATATTGGTGAACACCGGGCCGGGCTTAAAGTGGAACTCCTGGGTCTTTTGGTTGTAGATATTGGCGCCGGTGAGGTCGCTGGGCAGAAGGTCGGGGGTAAACTGCACCCGGGTAAAGCTGCCGCCCACCGAGCGAGCCAGAGATTTTACCAAAGTGGTTTTACCGGTGCCGGGGAGATCTTCCAATAAAATATGGCCTCCGCACAGCAGGCAGACCACTACCTTGCGGATGACCTCATCTTTGCCTTTGATGACCCGGCCGATATTTTGGGTGAGCCGGGCAGAGAATTCCTGAATGGATACGGGTTCCTGCATCATGATACATCCTTTCCGGGGTAAATAGTGTATAGTTTCTTTTTGAAATTTATCTTTTTTTAATAGAAGATAACAGATAAAGTATAGCACGTCCAAAAAATGATGTAAATAAAAAGGGGAGAATCTTGTAAAAATCACAGGTTTCCCCAGGTTTTGTGGATAGACAAACTTGACGGACAGGGATATAATACTATAAATATGCTGCGGACTGAAAGGCATTCGGGCCGGGCCTCAAAAAAAGTAGAGAGGGGAAACTGCATGAGACATTTGATTGATCCACTTGACTTTACCAAAGAAGAGGTGCTGGATTTATTGGATCTTGCCGATGACATCGCCAACGACCGGTTTCGGTATGGAGAGGTGTGCCGGGGCAAAAAGCTGGCCACTTTGTTTTATGAGCCCAGCACCCGCACCCGCCTCAGTTTTGAAGCGGCCATGCTGAATCTGGGCGGCAGTGTGTTGGGATTTTCCACCGCCGACAGCAGCTCTGCTTCCAAAGGCGAGAGCGTGGCGGATACCATCCGGGTGGTGTCCGGCTATGCCGACATTTGTGCCATGCGTCACCCCAAAGAGGGCGCGCCGCTGGTGGCTTCCCGCTATGCCCGTATCCCGGTAATCAATGCCGGTGACGGCGGCCACCAGCACCCCACCCAGACTCTCACCGACCTGATGACTATCCGCCGCCGCTGCGGACGGCTCAACAACCTGACCATTGGCCTGTGCGGCGACCTGAAATTCGGCAGAACGGTTCACTCCCTGATGAAGTCTTTGGCACGGTTTGAGGGAATCCGGTTTATCATGATTTCCCCTGAGGAGCTGCGGGTGCCGGATTACATCCGGGATGAGGTGCTTAAGGCCAAGGGCATCCCCTATCGTGAGGTGGAGACCATGGAAGAGGTCATGCCCGAACTGGATATTCTGTACATGACACGGGTGCAGCGGGAGCGCTTCTTCAACGAAGAGGACTACATCCGCTTAAAGGATACTTATGTGCTGGACACCCAGAAGCTGAAGGCAGCAAAGGAGACTATGGCGGTGCTGCATCCCCTGCCCCGTGTAAACGAGATTGCCGGAGAAGTGGACGATGACCCCCGGGCCGCTTATTTTGAGCAGGCACAAAACGGTGTGTATGTGCGCATGGCGCTGATTATGAAGCTGCTGGGATTGACACTGTGAGAGAGAAAATGGCTTTAAGAAAGGAATGGTAGCAGGATGCTGAACATCGACAGTCTGGAAACCGGAATCGTCATTGACCACATCAAAGCAGGGGCCAGTATGCGGGTCTATAAGCTGCTGGGGCTGGACAAGCTGGATTGCTGTGTAGCGGTAATTAAAAATGCAAAGAGCAGCAAGTTTGGCCGGAAGGATATTATCAAAATCGAAGGGATCACCGACATTGACCTGGATGTGCTGGGATTTATCGACCATAATATTACCGTGGACATTATCCGGGAAGGAAAGATCGTAGAGAAGAAGAAGCTGGTGCCGCCCCAGTACCTGAAAAACGTGGTGCGGTGCAAGAACCCCCGGTGCATTACCAGCATCGAGCAGGGACTGGACCAGATCTTCCAGCTTCACGAGGTCAACGGTGCACGGCAGTACCGCTGCATCTACTGCGAACAGGAATACCAGTCCCGTCAGGGCTGAAACAGGGAGATAAAAGAGCCGGAGAGGAGAAACAAGGGGTATGAATGTGTTTGACGTAATCGGGCCGGTGATGATCGGCCCTTCCAGCTCCCACACAGCGGGGGCGGTGCGCATCGGCAATATGGCGGGAGCCCTTCTTCCCGGCAAACCCGTGCGCGCGGTCATCGGCCTGCATGGCTCCTTTGCCAAAACGGGCAGGGGCCACGGCACCGACCGCGCCTTAGCGGCGGGGATTATGGGGATGCTCCCCAGCGACAGCGACATTCCCCGCAGTTTGGAGATCGCAAAAGAGCGGGGATTGGATATTACCTTTGAAGAAGTAGAACTGGATGGAGCCCACCCCAATACCGCCTTGATCCAGCTGTGGAACCGGAAAGGGGAAATGGTAACGGTACAGGGGGCTTCGGTAGGCGGCGGTGAGATCCTCATCAATTCCATTGACGGAATGGGAGTGGAGATCACCGGCAATCAGCCCACCCTGCTGGTGCTCCACCGGGATGTGCCGGGAGTGATCGCCGGCGTGACCAATTATTTGGCCATGAATGGAGTAAACATCGGCGGCTTTAAGCTGAGCCGCCGGAAAAAAGGGGATACCGCCCTGATGACGCTGGAACTGGATGAACTGCCGGATGGAAGCGTCACCGACGGCATTCGGTGTTTTCCCCAGATTAGCCGGTGCGTGTTGATTGCGCCGCTGCAATAACCAAAGGAGGAAAACGCCATGCCCAGTGTTGCAGGATATGTAAAAAAAGCCCAAGAGCAGGGCGTGCCCATTTCCCAGGTGGTGCTGGAGGAGCAGGCCCGGGAGCAGGAACAGCCCAAAGAAATGCTGGAAGAAAAAATGCGGCAAATGCTCCAGGTGATGCAGGCTTCCGCCAAAGAAGGGGAGAATCCTCAGCTTCGCTCCCAAAGCGGTCTCACCGGCGGCGCTGCCGCCAAGGTAATGGAGCGGGCCCGCCGTGGGGAGAGCCTTTGCGGCCCTTATTTTGGAAAGGCAGTGGCCCGGGCGCTGGCAGTGTCGGAGTGTAACGCCTGTATGGGCCGGATCGTCGCCGCGCCTACCGCTGGTTCCTGTGGAATTCTGCCGGCTGCTCTGCTCACCATTATGGAGGAAAAGGAGCTGCCCGAGGAAAAGGCGGTGATGGGATTATTTACCGCTGCCGGTATTGGTACTGTCATTGCCTCCAACGCCACCGTATCCGGAGCCCAGGGGGGCTGTCAAGCAGAGGTGGGCAGCGCTTCCGCCATGGCTGCGGCAGCAGTAGTGGAAATGATGGGCGGCACGCCCCAAATGTGCGCCAACGCCTGCGCCATTGCCCTGAAAAACGTGCTGGGGCTGGTGTGTGACCCGGTGGCCGGACTGGTGGAAGTTCCTTGCGTGAAGCGCAACGCCATGGGGGTGGTGAATGCCCTGGCGGCTGCGGAAATGGCGCTGGCTGGAGTGGAGAGCGCCATCCCAGCCGATGAAGTGATTCTTGCCATGAAGCGGGTGGGGAATACCCTGCCTGCCACATTGCGGGAGACAGCAGAGGGGGGGCTGGCGGATACCCCTACAGGAAGAAAGATCGCGCATTCGTTCTTTCAACACGAAGCGCTGTAAATTTTAGTAGTTGTTTGTGTCCCATGGATAAAATTTTACTTTACTTTTTCAACAAAATAGGGTACTCTGATGGTAGAAGACTGTTTTTATCGGAAAACCAGCAATAAATGGAGAGTGAAGCGATCATGCAGTGGGAAAGCTACCAACTAAAAAATGGTGTGCAGATTTTTGTTTCTAAAAATGGGGATGCCCCGCAAGGCTGCTTGGGATTTTATGTTTCCCATGGGTCGGCAACAGAAGAGAAACGAGGCCTGTGTTCCCTGTGGGCAGAAATGATGCAGGAAAAGCTAAATAAAATGACGGAAGGTTCCTCCTGGAGCAGCTGGCTGGATTGGGATTACACCGCTTTTACTGTTGACGATAGCAGCCCGAAAGCGGCTTCTGCTTTTTTCCGCTGCTTGGTTTCTCCAGATTGGACAGAGCGGGAACTGGCGCAGGCGAAAAAGCAGGCGGCTAATGTTAAGTGCCTCAAGAAGGGCCGCAGCTTTCCGGAACAGATGGCAGAAGAATATTGGCGGGGCAGCGTCTATGGAACCCCTGTACAAGCCTCTGCGCAGGAGCTGGAGGGAATTTCCCTAAAGCAGATCACCAAATGGCACCAAGCTCTGACAGAAGGCAGGCTTGCCTGTGTTTTAACAGGCAGGATCACAGCAGAACAGGTCCGGACAGTACAGACCCAGGCTTCTGCTTTAAAGGAATGTAAAAATGACAAAAAAAAGAAAAAGGCTTTGCCAAAGGAGTTTGGAAACAGGATTACTCAGGCAGCATGGATCACCGATCTGGAAACCGGTGCTGCGGAAGCAGTGATATCTTTTGATATCCCCTCTAAAAAGGGAATCCTTCCTGCCTTGGCATTCTGCCTGCTGTTGGATGCCGGACAGGATGCGCCGGTGTCTTGGCTGCTAAAGGATAATTTCTCTGCCATCCAGGGCCTGCGCTGTTCTTTGGAACAGCATGAGGCAGCGTCCCGTCTGGTACTGTCTTTTTCGGTTCCGTCTGAAGAGTTAGTGGGAGCGCTGCGCAAATGTTTTGCAGCTTTTTCCTATTTAAAGCAGGGGCTGAAGACAGAGGAAGCAGTGGAACTGCTGGATTTTTGGGCCCAGGCTCGTCGGAAGTTCTGGAAGGACGCCAAAAAAGTGAATTTGCATATGGGGCGTTATTACTGTGTTGCGGAAGAGGAATGCAAAGCCTTTGTCAACCATGAGAACACCCTTTCTGCCCAAGGGCTGCAAGAAGCGGCGGGAAGCATCTTCCAGCCCCAAAATATGGCGGTAGCGATTTCCTGCCAGCCAGGGCTGGTAAAGCGGAAGAAGCTGCAAAAGGTTTTGATGGAGGCACGAGTCCTCCTGCAAGGGCCGGAAGCCAGCCCGGAGGAGAGCGCAGAGGTAAGGAAAAAGATCCTGCGCCAATTTATCCGGGATTGCCAGGCAGAAGCCGACGCGATCCTTTCCGGCGAGACTTCTCGCTCCGCCCATCAGCTTTGGAGAAAGTTCCAATGCTATATTCGGCTGCGTAAGGCAGGGGATTCCCATTATTCCTTTGATGGGGTACAGGAGTTCCTGTTGGGGCATGGATATTCCAAAGAGGATGTAAAGCGGCTGAAAAAACGCAAAGACCGGGAGAAATCCGAGAAAAAAGGGAAAAAGGCAGAGTCCCAGGAGGATTGGCAGCGGATCGAAGATTGGTTCTTCCAGGATACGGTGGAGCTGATCCAAGCTTTGGCCACCGGCGAGCCTTGGCAGGGCGCCCCGGCTGCGGCGGTAAAACGTTCCAATCTGTGTATGCGGTATAAGGGCCGCACAGAGCGGGGGCTGGATGCAGTAAAGGCCATGCTGGACGGCAAGACAGTGGACCTCACCCGGATACAATCCTATCTGGAAACGAAAAAGGCCGCAAAAAATGAAGCAGAAACCCATACGGATGGCGCAGCCGGACGTATTGGTGAAAAATAATGATTACATAGGTTAAAGGAGAATGTGTTATGAGAATTCTGTATGCAGCAGATTATAATGAAATGAGCCGTAAAGCCGCTAACCTGATTGCCGCCCAGGTGATCCTCAAGCCCGATTGCGTGTTGGGTCTGGCCACTGGTTCCAGCCCGCTGGGTACCTATAAGTGCCTCATCGAGGGCTATGAGAAGGGTGATCTGGACTTCTCCCGCTGCTCTGCCGCCAATTTGGATGAGTACTGCGGCCTGACCAAGGACAACGACCAGAGCTATGCCTATTTTATGTATGAGAACCTCTTTAAGCACATCAACATCGACATGGCCAACACCAATATCCCTGACGGTACCAATGCCGATGCAGAAGCAGAGTGCAAGCGTTACGATGCTGCGGTAGCTGCTCTGGGCGGTGTGGATATCCAGCTGCTGGGCATTGGCCACAACGGCCATATCGGATTTAATGAGCCGGCCGATTCTTTTGCAAAGGGTACCCATTGCGTGGCTCTGACCCAGCGCACCATTGATGCCAACACCCGTTTCTTTGCACGCCGTGAAGATGTTCCCACTCATGCGTATACCATGGGCATCAAGACCATTATGAGCGCGAAGAAGATCCTCCTCATTGCTTCCGGTGCAGAAAAAGCTCCCATTATCTATGAGATGGCAGCTGGACCTATTGTCCCCTCTGTCCCGGCATCTGTGCTGCAGCTGCACAACGATGTGACCATCGTGGCGGATGCTGCTGCCCTGAGCGTACTGTTGGAGAAGGCTCCCGAGCTGGTGGAAGGCGCCCCCAAAGCTTGATTGTACCTTGTATTTTATCCTCTTTCAAAAGCCTGCCCGGTTTTGCCCGCGTTTCTTGTGGGGCAAGGCCGAGCGGGCTTTTTCCCTTTTGTTTGCCAAGGGGGTGTGATATAATAAGGGGCATATGGAAAGGAGTGATGACAATGGCAGGCATCAAAGAGGAGTTTACAGAGGTGTTTCGGGAACACATTCATCGGCAGGGGAGCGAGGAGCTGCTGGAATGGCTGGGGCAAAAGGATTTCTTCACCGCTCCGGCAAGCACGAAATATCACTGTGCCTGTGAGGGCGGCTTGGCCATGCACAGCCTGAATGTATACAGGGTACTGCGGGAACGGTATTTTGAAGAAGGGGACAGTGAGGAAAGCTTTGCCATCTGCGGCCTGCTCCATGATGTGTGTAAGGCCCAGTTTTATAAGGTATCCTCCCGGAATGTGAAAAATGAGGAGACCGGGCAATGGGAGAGAAAACCTTTTTATATGATCGAGGACGCCTTTCCTTATGGGCATGGGGAGAAATCTGTATATTTGATTGAGCGGTTCCTCCGCCTGAAGCCTGCCGAAGCAGTGGCCATCCGGTGGCATATGGGAGGTTTTGACGAGGCGGCCCGTGGCGGAAGCTTTGCCATTAGCCATGCTTACGAAAAATATCCCTTGGCGGTAAAGCTCCATCTGGCCGATTTGGAAGCCACTTACTTGCGGGAACAGGGAACCTCTCAGGCGCGGTAGCTTACGGATTCGTAAGGGAACCGTAAGAAATTCTTGATATATTGGCGGGCGGCCCCTGCTATAATAGTCTACGAAAGGAGGCCGACGTCATGTATCGGAATTTTGAAAAAACTCGGCGCAGACAGCGGGAAAAGCTGATCCGGCGCTGTACGGTAGCTCTCATCGCTTTTGGTGTTCTCTTTGCGGCAGTCGCGGTATATGCCTGCATCTGCCTCCAGAACCCCACCTTGATCTGAGAGTATAAGATATCCAAAATAAACATATACACTCAAAACAGCAGGGCCTGCCGCGAAAAAGCGGCGGGCTTTGCTGTTTTATCAAGAAAACTTCTTGACAGTAGGAAAAAACGGACGTATAATTGTATCAAGATAATAATACAATAATACAAAAGGAAGGAGGAGGCCCATGGGCTGGACTTTTCAGAATGATAGGCCAATCTACGCACAGCTGATGGAACAGATCAAGCGGCGTATTATTTCGGGCATATATCCGCCGGGGGAAAAAATGCCTTCTGTCCGTGACTTGGCATCTGAGGCATCGGTGAATCCCAACACTATGCAGCGGGCATTTGCCCAGCTGGAACAAGAAGGGCTGTTGTATACCCAGCGGACCAGCGGTCGGTATGTTACCGAGGATGAGGGGAGGATCTTACAGATGAAAGAAGATCTGGCAAAGGAACTGACAGAGTCATATTTTGCCGCTATGGAACAGCTTGGCTATAGCCGGGTGCAGGCGGTGAAGTTGATTGCAGAAGCGGAAAAGGAGGGCAAAGCATTATGAGCGCCATTTTGGAGTGCAGAAACCTGGTAAAGCAGTACGGCTATTTCCAGGCGTTAAAAGGGATCAACCTGTCCATTGAAAAAGGGAAGATCATTGGGCTGTTAGGGCCGAATGGCAGCGGAAAAAGTACCTTAATCAAGCTGGCCAATGGACTGATTACCCCAACCTCTGGTGAGATCCTTATTGATGGGAAGGCGCCGGGGGAGGAGAGCAAAAAAATCGTCTCCTATTTGCCGGATAAGAACTACCTCAACGAGTGGATGACAGTGGAACAGCTGGTGCGTTTTTTCCATGATTTCTATGAGGACTTTGATGCCCATGCTGCTCTGGAAATGATGGCCCGGCTGGGGGTACGTACCGGCGACCGGTTGAAGAACCTTTCAAAAGGTACAAAGGAAAAGGTACAGCTGATTTTGGTGATGAGCCGCAAGGCGCAGCTGTATTTGCTGGATGAACCTATTGGAGGCGTAGACCCGGCAGCCCGAGATTATATTCTGCACACGATTATCAGTAACTATAATGAAGAGGCAGCTGTGGTAATTTCCACCCATCTGATCAGCGATGTGGAATCCATTCTCGATGAAGTGATCTTTATTTCTCAGGGAGAGATCGTACTGACCTCTTCGGTGGACGACATACGGGAACAACAGGATCAGTCGGTAGATGGTTTGTTCCGGGAGGTGTTCAAATGCTGAAAAAATTGATCCATCATGAATTTATTGCTACAGGAAGGATCTTTCTTCCCCTTTGTGGCGCATTCTTAGTAATGTCCATATTACTAAGAGTATATACAGAAATACAAAATGCTTGGAGTATTAAACTTCCCGGCTGGTTAGGCGTTATTGGGGCCATCCCCACCATTCTTTATGTTCTGCTTTTCATCGCCGTACTGGCTGCTACGGTGATAGTGGCCATCCTGCGATTTTACAAAAATCTGATGTCGGAAGAGGGATACCTCATGTTCACCCTTCCGGTAAAGGTACATCAGCTCATGAACAGCAAACTGATCGTGGCAACGGTATGGAGCATCGTCAGTGGTTTGGTATGCATCCTGTCTATCTTTATTTTAGTAGTGACTCCTGATACCTTCAGCACGATTGATTACTGGTGGAATATCATCTATACAAGTGCTGCGCAACAGGGGCTATATCTTACTGGATGGTTGGCCTTTGAATTGGTAGTATCCACACTGATCGGAGTGGTTGGCTCTCTCATTATGATCTATGCCGCCATTGCCGCCACCAATTTTAGCGGCAACCATAAGGTGCTCATGGGCATAGGCGCCTATGTAGCTATCAATATCGTGCTGCAGACCATTACTTCTATTGCTATGACGATAGTTGGTGTTGCTTTCAACCAGACCTTTAGCGAAATGCTTCTTGACAGCCGCAACTATATGGGATTTTTAGATCTGATTATTTGGGGAAGCTGCGCTATGACAGTGGTCACTTCGGTTCTTTTATACTGGGGGACCCACTGGGTGTTAAAACATAAGCTAAACCTCAACTAAAAAAAATTTACAGAGGGCCGGCCTGCAAAAAGGCCGGTCTTTTGCGCTTTTTTGGGGGGCAGGAAAAAAAGTAGCAAAGATGCGTTCAATCTTTATTAAAAAAGGAATTGAAATTAGGCGAAGGATGGGTTATAATTAGAAGCAAATCGGTTTTGTTAATTTTTTGGCAGACAAGGAGGCTTTGCTGGAAGCCAGGCGGTATGCTGCGGTTGGAGGTGAAGCTTATTTGTGTGTCAAAACAGGGGCCTTTTGGCGCCTGAGAAGTTTTAAGATAGGGGGATTTCCTACGTATGGAAAACATGGATCTGGCTCTGATCGTTTTGCTGACAGGTATGGTTGTGGTGTTCGCCGCATTGATTGTTCTTACCTATGTGATTAAGGGATACGGTATGATTATCACTTCCATCACTTCCGGCAGCAAAAAGAAAAAGGCAGAGGCACAGGCAGCTAAGAAGGCCGTAGAAAAAGCGGCTGCAAAGCCTGCTGCTCCGGCTGCTCCTGCAGTGCAGGAAGGCATTCCGGGAGAAGTGATCGCCGCTATTGCAGCTGCTGTGGATTATACCTACGGTGCAGGCACACATACCATCCGTGCAGTTCGCCGCGTACCGCAGAACCGCTCTGCATGGGGAAGTGCAGGCCTGGCAGAGAGCACCCGCCCTTTCTAAGAAGGATGTAAGCGAGCAAATCTTATCTGCGATTCGGTATCTTGTGCGATGAAAAGTATTCTGAAAGAAAGGACTGTAAGCCAGTGAACGTATTTTCTGAATTGTGGAACTCCATTGTGGGCATCTGGAATACATCCGGTTTTGTTTCCAGCAACTGGCAAAACTACGTGATGATCGCAGTGGCCTGCGTTCTGTTTTACCTTGCAATTAAAAAGCAGTTTGAACCCCTGCTTTTGTTGCCCATTGCGTTTGGTATGCTCATGGTAAACCTGTTCCCGGGCATCATGGCAACACCTACCACCACTTTGACTCCTGTAACGGAGTATATGGCGGAGCATGGCGGGCAGACAGCCTCCTATGCTATCACGGTTCTCAATGATGTACAGTACTATATGGTACCCCAGAACGGCGGCCTGTTCTACTATCTGTACCAGGGCGTTAAGCTGGGCATCTATCCGCCTTTGATCTTCCTGGGCGTTGGCGCTATGACCGACTTTGGTCCCCTGATTTCCAACCCCAAGAGCTTCCTGCTGGGCGCTGCTGCACAGCTGGGCATCTTTATCACCTTTATCGGCGCTATTCTGCTGGGCTTCTCTCCCACAGAGGCAGGCGCTATCGGCATCATCGGCGGCGCCGATGGCCCCACGGCTATTTTCGTTACCACCAAGCTGGCTCCTCATCTGCTTGGACCCATCGCTGTGGCTGCGTATTCCTACATGGCACTAGTGCCCATTATCCAGCCGCCTATTATGAAGGCTCTCACCACCAAGAAAGAGCGTATGATCGTGATGGAGCAGCTCCGTCCGGTTACTAAGCTGGAGAAGATCCTGTTCCCCATCATCGTTACCATTTTGGTATCCCTGTTGCTGCCTGATGCAGCTCCCCTGGTAGGTATGTTGATGCTGGGCAACCTGATGCGCGAAAGCGGCGTGGTTTCCCGTCTTTCCAACACTGCTCAGAACGAATTGATGAACATCATCACCATTTTCCTGGGCACTACCGTTGGCGCTACCGCTACCGGCGCGGTCTTCCTCACCGCTCAGACTCTGGGAATCATCGTCTTGGGCTTGGCAGCATTCTGCGTAGGCACCGCTGGCGGTGTGCTCTTCGCCAAGCTGATGTGCAAGGTTTCCGGCGGCAAGATCAACCCGTTGATTGGTTCTGCTGGCGTATCTGCTGTTCCCATGGCTGCCCGTGTATCCCAGAAGGTAGGCCAGGTAGAGAACCCTGCCAACTTCCTGCTGATGCATGCTATGGGCCCCAACGTGGCCGGCGTTATCGGCTCTGCTGTGGCTGCTGGTGTTCTGATCAGCATCCTCGGCTAATCTGCCTGACTCTCAAGCAGTTTTTTCAGAGAGGTGTCGCAAGTATTTTGCGGCACCTCCTTTTTCTATCAAATTCCCAGTAGTCTTTATTAGATTTGGTTTCAAAAATTTTGATTTTTGCATAGAGGAGGAATCCCCATGAGTGAGATTCATCTGCATACATCTCAGATTTCAGAAATGGCCCCTACCCTTTCGGCTGGAGACCGGGTACTGCTTTCTGGTACAATTTATACAGCGCGAGACGCTGCTCATAAGCGCATCTTTGCCTTGCTGGATGAAAACAAAGAACTGCCTTTCCCCTTAAAGGACTCCTGTGTCTACTATGCAGGCCCTACTCCTACACCAGAGGGGATGGCTATTGGTTCCTGTGGTCCTACCACCAGCAGCCGCATGGATGTATTTGCGCCCCGTTTGTTAGATCTGGGGATGAAGTGTATGATCGGAAAGGGACAGCGTTCTCCCTCAGTGGTGGAAGCCATCCAGCGCAATGGGGGTGTATACCTCTGTGCTGTAGGTGGGGCAGGGGCACTAGCTGCTAAAGCAGTAAAATCGTTGGAAGTGATTGCGTTTCCGGAATTGGGCTGCGAATCAGTAAAGCGTTTGGAAATCGAGAACTTCCCATTACTGGTCGCCATTGATTGCCATGGCGGGAACTTATTCGAGAGGTGAATGAACTTGACAGGATTATTGATCCGTCTTTTTATCCCTAACTGGAGAAATACAGAAGATCCTACAGTGCGAGAGCAATATGGCAAAGTAGCAGGGGCTACCGGTGTGGTTACAAACCTGCTGCTGGCAGTTATGAAGCTGATTACCGGTTTGCTCTTTAACAGTATTGCTATTATGGCCGATGCCGTAAATAACTTTTCCGATTCGGCTTCCTCCTTGGTCACTTTAATTGGATTTAAGCTTTCCGGAAAACCAGCGGACGCAGAGCATCCTTTTGGTCACGCTCGTATTGAATATATTTCCGGGATGATCGTTTCCTTTATCGTGGTGATGCTGGGATTCCAGTTGGCCCAATCCTCAGTGGAAAAGATTATTACGCCGGAGGATTCTGTTTTTACCTGGGTAACGGTGCTGATCCTCGTCATCTCCATTGTGGCAAAACTTTGGCAGGGCTTTTTTTACCGCAAAATGGGAAAGGCCATTTCCTCCACTACGTTAAAAGCTACCTCTGCCGATAGCCTCAATGATGTGCTGGCGACTTCAGTGGTGTTGATAGGAATTTTGGTCACCCTCTTTACAGACGTCAATCTGGATGGCTGGATGGGCTTGGCAGTGGCGCTGTTCATTATGGTATCTGGTGTACGTTTGGTGATTGAGACCTCTCAGCCTTTGTTGGGGGTTGCACCTTCGCGGGAGCTGGTAAATTCAGTATATTCCCGTATTCTCAGCTATGACGGAGTAATCGGCCTGCACGATCTGGAAGTTCATAGTTATGGGGAAGGACGTATTTTTGCTTCTGTACATTGTGAAGTAGACGCAGATGAAGATATTATGGTCAGTCATGATATTATCGATAATATCGAACGTGACTTTTTGCAGGATATGGATATCCATTTGGTGATCCATTTGGACCCTGTACAGATCCACGATGAAAAGACCCAGAAGCTTTTCCATCAAGTAAAAGAGGTCATATCAAAAATGTCTCCGGAATACTCTATTCACGATTTCCGGGTCGTATGGGGAACCACGCATTCTAATTTGATTTTTGATATTGTAGTTCCGTTTGGTGAAAAAAGGAGCGATCAGGAGCTTTTGCAGGCAGTTCAAAAGGCGATATGGGAAAAGTTAGGGAAAGAGTTTTTTACAGTGATTACGATTGATCATAATTACATGGGAATTCATTAATATTTTTTGTCGCAAGGTATTGACAATGGAGTTTCGACATGATATAATTACAAACGTCGCTTGCGGGTGTAGTTCAATGGCTAGAATCCCAGCCTTCCAAGCTGGTCGTGTGGGTTCGATTCCCATCACCCGCTCCATTGGCTCAGCCTTAACAGCAGAGCATGTACGCGCCAATAGCTCAGCTGGATAGAGCAACTGCCTTCTAAGCAGTAGGTCTGGGGTTCGAGTCCCTATTGGCGCGCCAAACATGGTGGGTATAGCTTAGTTGGTTAAAGCGCCAGTTTGTGGCACTGGAGACCGTCGGTTCGAATCCGACTATCCACCCCACACATAATACGGAGCAATGATTTCATTGCTCCGTATTCCATATTGGGCTGTCGCCAAGGGGTAAGGCAACGGACTTTGACTCCGTCATTCCGCTGGTTCAAATCCAGCCAGCCCAGCCAGTCGAGTGCCTCGACGCGCA
>CALWIS010000049.1 GCA_944380795.1 uncultured Clostridia bacterium
CTAAATTATCGTTTCTCTCAGAACAAATTCTGGCAAAAGCAAGAAAATAGAAGATGCATAATAACATTATGGTGTATAATAATAAAGACATAAATATTTGAGAATATCCTAATTTTAACCCATTAACCCAAATCCCAAGGGAAGAAATCAAGACCGTAGAGAAAAAATCTGCTACATAGATTTTGAAACCGCTTCAGTATGGAGGAAATCATGTCCTTTACAGAAGATACTTATGAACAAGCCGTTATAGAACTTTTTGAGAACATGGGTTATAACCATATCTATGCACCGGATTTGGATCGTGATTATTCCAGTCCCCTCTTGGATAATATTTTGCGGGATAGCCTGATACATATTAATAAGGCTTTGCCTTCTGCAGCAATCGATGAAGCGTTGGCAAAGTTGAAAGGCTTTGACACGGGAAGTCTGGTTCAAAAGAATATGGCGTTCATGGAATACCTGCAAAATGGCGTCACAGTGAAATACTATGTAAACGGGGAGGAACGTTCTTCCATCGTTCGGCTGCTTGACTATGAAAAAGTTCAGAACAACACTTTTCATGTGGTAAACCAGTTTACTTTTGTGGAAAATGGAAATAACAGGCGACCTGATATTATTTTGTTCGTCAATGGATTGCCATTGGTGTTAATGGAATTGAAAAGCCCTTCTAAGGATGAGGTTGGGGCTGAGAATGCTTATAATCAGATCCGAAATTATATGCAGGATATTCCTTCTATTTTCTACTATAACGCAATCTGTGTGATCAGCGACCTTTCCACCAATAAAGCAGGAACGATTACTTCCGGCCTGGATCGCTTTATGGAGTGGAAGACGAAAGATGGAAGTTATGAAAATACAGCTCATGCACAGTTTGATACCTTCTATGAGGGTATGTTCCCGAAAGAACGGTTATTGGATATCCTAAAAAACTTCATTCTTTTCTCGAATGACGGGCAGAAGCCGATCAAGATTCTGGCGGGATATCATCAGTGTTTTGCGGTTCGAAAGGCTATTGAAAAGGCGAAGATTGCGACGAAGACGGATGGAAAAGGCGGAGTGTTCTGGCATACACAGGGCAGCGGCAAGTCTTTGTCTATGGTATTTTATGCCCATTTGCTTCAGGAGGCCTTGGATAGTCCTACCATTGTGGTCATGACGGACCGCATTGATCTGGATGATCAGCTTTATACACAGTTTGCAAAATGCGCCGCTTTTCTGCGGCAAACGCCGACACAGGCGAGAAGTAAAGAGCATTTAAGGGCATTGTTGGAAGGAAGGGCGGCCAATGGGATTATTTTTACAACCATGTTTAAGTTTGAACGCGGAGAACATCCTCTGTCTGAACGGCGAAATATTGTTGTCATGGCGGATGAAGCTCATCGTGGACAATATGGATTCGATGAAAAAATCATTCTGACAGAAAATGCGCAGGGAGAAAAAGAAGCGAGAACGGTGGTTGGCAATGCCCGTATTATTCGGGATGCGCTTCCACATGCGACTTTTATTGGCTTTACCGGTACGCCCATTTCTGCAAAGGATCGAAATACCAGGGAAGTTTTTGGAGATTATATTGATATCTATGACATGACGCAGGCCGTAGAAGATGGCGCTACCCGTCCCGTTTATTATGAAAGCCGGGTGGTTCATTTAAAATTGGATCAGAATACATTGGCACTCATTGATTCTACTTATGATATTCTGGAACAGCAGTCTAATCCTGAAACAATTGAAAAAAGTAAAAAAATGCTCGGACAAATGGAGAGTGTTTTAGGAGCGGATTCCACGATTCAATCATTATGTGAAGACATTGTCTCTCATTACGAAAAATACAGGGCGAATTTGTTGACGGGAAAAGCGATGATTGTGGCTTACTCTCGTTCTATTGCAATAAAGATTTACCGGAAGCTGCTGGAACTGCGTCCATTGTGGAAAGAAAAAATCGGCGTGGTAATGACGGGAAGCAACAGCGATCCGGAAGATTGGAAGGAAATTATAGGAACTAAGGCGCATAAAGAAGAACTTGCCCGTAAGTTTAAAGATAACGATGATCCGATGAAAATTGCCATTGTTGTGGATATGTGGCTGACCGGATTTGATGTGCCGTCTCTGGCCACGATGTATGTATATAAACCGATGCATGGTTATAATCTGATGCAGGCCATTGCCAGGGTGAACAGGGTTTTTAAGGACAAGGAAGGCGGCCTGATTGTGGATTATGTGGGGATTGCGTCCGCCTTGAAAGCCGCTATGAAGGAGTATACGAAAAGGGATCAATCCAGATATGGGGATATGGATATTGCGAAAGTGGCATATCCTAAATTCAAGGAAAAGCTGCAGGTGTGTAAAGATCTGCTGTATGGTTTTGATTTCAGCAGATTTATCGGAGGTTCTCCGCTGACTATGGCAAAGCTGGTCACAGGAGGAGCTAATTTTGTCCTTGATTCCGGAAATCCTGATAGAAAAGATCTTTTTTTAAAGGAATCGATGCTGCTGAAGCAGTCTCATTCTCTTTGCTCCAGTATAACCTCTGAGCAGGAAAGACATGAGGCAGCTTACATGGAAGCGGTGCGTTCTACGGTAATCAAAGTAACCTATGGGGGCACAGGCGGGAAGACGCTTTCTCTAAAGGAAATCAATGCACAGATCAATGAACTCTTGAAATCAAGTATTCAGAGTGAAGGAGTTATTAACTTATTCGACAGTAAAACAGCCGGAGAAAATTTCAGCTTATTTGACCCGGCAGTTCTGGAAGAAATATCTAGGATGAAAGAGAAAAATATTGCTGTCGAAATTTTAAAAAAATTGATGGCTGAGCAGGTATCTGTTTATAAACGTACCAATGTGGTTCAGTCCCAGAAGTTCTCTGAAAAGATTACGCAACTGATGAACTCTTATTATAATGGTTTAATCACCAATGAAGAGGTCATCAAAGAGCTCCTTAAGACAGCGGAAGAAATTAAGGAACTTTATCAAAATGGGAAAAAGCTGGGACTCACACAGGAAGAACTGGCGTTTTATGATGCGTTGACAAAACCGGAAAATATCAAAGATTTCTATCAGAATAACGAGCTGATTGCATTGACCAAAGAGTTAACAGAAATGCTTCGAAAAAACCGTACCATAGACTGGCAAAAGAAGGAAACTGCCCGTGCCAGCATGAGAAAAATGGTGAAAAGGCTTCTGAAAAAATATAAGTATCCTCCTGAGGATTATGATATGGCAATCAATACGGTCATCAGCCAATGTGAGATGTGGGTGGACAATCCGATGGAAGCGGTGCCCTATCCGGAACATGATACCCAAATCTATGAATATGCTGTATCAGGCCAAAATGCAAGGGTGGCAGATGAACCGTCTCCTTATGCATAAAATTTTGCTGAGATATATTTGAAAATCTTATGTCTCAATAAATTAAGGAGGCCCCCACCCATGTCCCTATACGCACTAGGCGACCTGCACCTGAGCTTCCAGACCAACAAACCCATGGATGCCTTTGGCAGAGTCTGGAAACATCATGAGCGCAAAATAGAAAAATATGTGAATCAGATCATAAAGCCGGAAGACACTCTAGTGCTCACCGGCGACCACTCCTGGGGCAGAAAGCTTTCGGAGTGCCGGGAGGATCTGGCCTTTATTGAACGGCTGCCCGGCTGTAAGATCCTGCTGCGGGGAAATCATGATATGTTCTGGGACGCAAAGAAGACGGAACGGCTGAATGAGGAATTTCAGGGCAGGCTGTTTTTCCTGCAGAATAATTTTGCCGCTTATGAGGATTATGC
>CALWIS010000050.1 GCA_944380795.1 uncultured Clostridia bacterium
ACTTGAAAATTATTTTATTCTTCCCTCTGGAGTGAGAAATCTTAAGGAGCACAGTGATCGGGAGAGGATGATAAATCTAAGAAGAAAATGTCTCGAGACCATTTTTATAAAGCGGTAAACAAATTAACTATAGTCCCTGCATGATTAAGTAAGTTGGCAATGGGTGATTTCAATTGATACACTTAACAATATTAGGAAAATCGGTATCTATTATTGGCAGCTCTAAATCGGGAGTGCCCATCATCTACCTCAACACCTTCTCTGATGAGGGCCAGAAGGTATATGAGGCCGCGCAGGCTGCCGGCTGCCCACCGTTCACGCTGGTAGCTATCAGTAATCTGGACTGGAACCACGACATGGTCCCCTGGGACAGCCCACCCGCCTTCAGAAATGCCGGGCCTTGCACCGGCGGCGCGGATGACTATCTGCGGATCCTGACCGAGGAGATCATCCCAGCAGCAGAGCAAGAGTTTCCTGGCGTGCCGTCCTGGCGGGGGATCGCTGGGTATTCTCTGGCCGGGCTGTTCGCCCTGTACGCCATCTACCAGACGGAGTTATTTGCCCGGGTGGGCAGCATGTCCGGCTCCCTCTGGTTTCCCGGCATGAAGGAGTACATCTTTTCCCATAAACCCAAGCGCCAGCCAGACTGCGTCTACTTCTCTCTTGGAGACAAGGAAAGCAAGACCCGGAACCCGATCCTGCGGGGCGTCCGGCAGAATACGGAGGAGATCCAGGCGTTCTATCAGGCCAAGGGGATCGACACGGTGTTTCAGTTGAACCCTGGCAACCACTACGACCACGCGGCGGAGCGCACCGCCGCCGGCATCGCCTGGCTGCTGAGCCGATAGGTCTTGCCAAACAGGCGGCTCCTCGGTACAATGGCAGCAAGAAGGGAGGCAACCACGATGACGACCATTCGATGCCCGCACTGCGGAAGTCCCGTAAAAATCCGGGGCAACCGGTGGGAGTGCGGCTACTGCGGTGATTTCGGCAGCATCTCCTCGCTCCATCCCTCGGAAAAGGCCAAACTGATGCAGGCGGCCACATCCACTATCCAGGTCACCGTCACGGTGACGGATTCCTCTGAGGAAGAGCCGCCCCGCCGGTTTTCCCGGGCTGAGTTGGAGGACATGGTGTGCCGGTGGGACTTTGACGAAAACGAGTGGGCCTGCCGGGACCTGCTCATCGCCGCCTTTCCCCAGGCGGCCAGCCGCTGGTCCCAGGAGGAACTGGCGGAGATGCACACCATGGACCTCCTGGTGGAAACTGCACGGCGTGACCCCCAGACCGCCCTTGAGATGGCGAAACTGCTGCTCAACACGGCAGAGGAACACCTCCAAAACGAGGAGGCGGCCAATCAACTGCTGGGCTGGGATCTGTATGACCTGCTCTCCAGCGACGACATGCTGCCGCTGCTGGTGGAGGAACTGAAGTGGGATGACCGCCTGGCCCGCCAGCTGTTCCAGAGCGCCTATGTGGACCGGCCCCAGGAGGCAATCCTGGACGCCTGCGGCCGCTTGGGCGAGAAGGAACTGCAGCGGAAGTTGCTGGAACTCCTGGACTGCAATCCCTTCTCCCACGACGAGATCGAGTTGGAGATGGACGGGGAATAACCGTAGTGGTTCCTCCGGCCCGTATTCTTTGTATAGGCGTGCTAAAAACTGATACGCCTGAGGGGCAGAAATGACTTGCTTTCAGGCTTCGCCAGAGTTACAATACCCCAAACCCGAACAGCGAAAAGAGCCCTTCTGAACAGACAGCGGCAGCGGATGCCGCGCCTGGTCAAGAAGGGCTCTTTGACCACATGTTTGACCACAGACAGCGCTGGAGCACTCGGAAACAGTGGAATTAAGAGTGTCAAAGAGTGAGCGGAATGTAGCGAAAATAGTTAAAACCCATTATAAGCAACCACAAAAAATTTAGTTCAACCGTTTGGGAGCAAGATGCCGGGAGTTCGAGTCTCCCCACTCGGACCACTTTACGCATAAAAGCCGCCTATTCAGGCGGCTTTTATGCGCTTTTTATTCTGTTTTTGCGGTTTGGGACGATTGCTGTTCTGTGGTGGTTTTAGGGACAGAAAAGCGGTGGGAACACGATTGAGGATTGCGGTTGAAAACGCTAAATCCCTAACCCATCCCTAACTGGCAGAAAAGAAAGTGTATGCTACCAATCTTGTCTTTCTATGCTTTATAGGATATACTCATTTGGGAGGGTCGTGATATGGAGCTAACCGTTAAAATTCAAGGAGATAGTGAAGGCTATGTCACTTTTGAGTGCCCATTTTGTGACTCAGAATTCAAACTTCAAGCCGGAGAATACCAGGATGAGGAGTATCCGTTCGAAGATTTATTCTGCCCCTATTGTGGCCTTACACGATATAAGAACGCATTCCTCTCCCACGAGGTAATTGAACAAGCTCAGGCAATGGCATATAATTATGCCATCGAGGAACTCAACAAGGTTTTTGGTAAAATGGCGAAATCTATCAACAAATCCAAAGGCATAATCAAAATGAAATATCGTCCGCTGAAAAAGGTAACAACAAAGGAATTGAAGGACAAAGACACATCAGAGGTAGAGTTCAGCTGTACTTGTTGCAATCGATATGTTAAAGTTCTGTATTGTGCTGGTGCATCCAAAATATTTTGTCCGTACTGTGGGGTAGATATATGATTACACTGCGCGAACTCAGAACAATTAGCCTCGAATTTAGACGGGTATCAAGCAATTTTCTAAACTGTGATGATGATACAGCGGATGTTGCATTGATCCGTTTTTATTCTTATTTGACTAAAACGGGATGGATTCAGGATTTAATCTCAGATATCCTTAGCACCACAGAATTTGATTTCAGAGACTGCTTCCCGGAGCATAGTGATGATTGGTTTGAGGCATCTATTCCAGTGGATGAAAAGCAACATTTCAAAGCTCAATTTGATTATCTCTCTTTTCTTGCTGGGCGGACTCCAGTGAATGTGTTGGGTGAGGCAATG
>CALWIS010000051.1 GCA_944380795.1 uncultured Clostridia bacterium
ACGGTGAAGGCTTCCACGCCGATGCCAAACACCTTGGATTCCACCGCATCAATCACATAGTTGGGATCCAGCTTTACAGCGTAGATCTCGTCCAGAGATTCCTTCAGTCGGCGGCGGGGGCCCATACGGTCGGCGGGTACATCCTTGTAGCCGTCGGGAATCCAGATATTGCACAGGCTGGGGGTGCCCAGTTCCCGGCCAAAATATTCAGCGATACGGCGGCAGGCGATGCAGTGGTCGATCCAGAACCGGCGCACCTTCTCATCCGGGTGGGAAAGGGTCAGGTTATCGGCGGCCATGGGGTGGGAAAACAGGGTGGGGTTAAAATCCAGCCCCAAGCCGCGCTCTTTGGCATATTCTACCCATGCGGCAAAGTGGTGTGGTTCCAGCCGGTCGCGGTCCACCTTCTCATCGGTGATAGCATAGCTGGCGTGCAGATTCAGCCGGTGGGTGCCGGGAATATGCCGCAGCACTTCATCCAAGTCTGCCATCAGCTCCTTGGGGGTGCGAGCCTTGCCGGGATAATTACCAGTGGAAGCGATACCTCCGGAAGCGCCGCCTTCCCCCTCAAAGCCGGTGACGTCGTCTCCCTGCCAGCAGTGGATGGAGATTTTCATGTTTTCCAGTGCCGTCATAGCGGCTTCTGTATCCACGCCTACAGAGGCGTAAATTTCTTTTGCGGATTCATAACGGGTCATTTTTAATTCCTCCTTGTATAATAATTTGATATATAAACTATAAGTAGTTGTATTTTTCAGTAATTGATGATGCAGTCAGCATATTGTAAAGGAATTTCCTTATCACCTACCGGCTGATTTCCTAAAAGGGAAATCAGCCGGTAGGTGATATTAAGAATGAAGCAAGGCCTTTTTTTCTTGCAAAAAGGGCCCTCTTGCAAAATATCCCACTGGGATATTTTGCAATTCACCCCCAAAAATGCGCTTTTCAGGTTGGAGTATTTCGCTGTCTGCGGACAGCGACCAAAGGGCTTTGCCCCTTTGGATTCCCCACCACCTTTTATAAAAGGTGGACGAAAATTTTAATTTCACGGGGCAGCAAGGGCAAATTTTGAAGCTTACTCCCCGCGTACTATCAGTTCAGCCTTGGGGCGCAAAGGTGTGAATGGGAAAGGATTCCTTCACCGTCTGCCGGGCTTCTTTTACGCCGGACAATACACCATCCGCCATCATCTGGCACAAAATATTGCCGATGGCCGTGGCCTCGGTAGGACCGGCGTAAACAGTCTTGCCCGTAGCGTTGGCGGTAAGCTGATTTAGGTAGTCGTCCTGGCTGCCCCCTCCCACCAGATTGATGCAGGAAAACTCTCGGCCGGAGACCTCCTCCATCTCCTTGGCCGTATCCCGGTAACAGGCGGCAAGGCTCCGATATACACAGGCAAAACGCTCCCCCTCGCTTTTGGGAACCGGCTGTCCATGGCTGCGGCACCATTCATCCACAGCCTGGGTCATGCTCTTGGGAGAAAGGAAGCTCTCGTCGTTGACATCGATTTCGGGAATCTGCCCCTCTGCGGCGGCCTGCTGCGCCAGTTCACAAATCTCATCAAAGGATTTTTTCTCCGGCAGTTCCCGGCGAAGGGATTGGAGCATCCACAGCCCCATGATGTTTTTCAGCCAGCGGATAGTACCGCCATACCCGCCCTCATTGGTGAAGTTGCACCGGCGGCTCTCCTCGGTACAGTTGGGGGATTCCAGTTCTGCGCCCATCAACGACCATGTACCGCTGCTGATGTAAATGCTCCCCGGAACCGGCACCGCCAGCACCGCAGAAGCAGTATCGTGGCTGGGAGGAAGCACTACCTTGGCAGAAAATCCCACCTTCTCGGCGATCTCCGGCAAAAACTCCCCGACTGCTA
The DNA here is from genome assembly GCA_944380795.1 of uncultured Clostridia bacterium. Classification (GTDB taxonomy): domain Bacteria; phylum Bacillota; class Clostridia; order Oscillospirales; family Acutalibacteraceae; genus Heritagella_A. The sequence goes on from CALWIS010000051.1 coordinate 1,874, forward strand.
CGCCAGGCTGGGACGGCTTTTGGAACCATTCCTGCGGGATGCCCATGCGCTCCAGCAAATCGTAGTCCCAGTCCCGACTCCGGGCGTTAAGGAGCTGGGTAGTGCTGGCGTTGGTATATTCGTTCTTCTGCACTCCGGTCAGGCGGTAGTGCAGGTAATCTGGCACCATGAGGAAGTGTTCCGCCTTTGCAAAGTTTTCCGGCTCCTGCTCCTTAACTGCCAGCAGCTGATACAGGGTGTTGAAAATCTGCTTCTGGATGCCGGTTTTTTCATACAGCTCCTGAGAGGAGATCCTCTCCCCGACCTTTTTGTCCATTCCTTGGGTGCGGCTGTCCCTGTAGGCAACGGTGTCTCCCAAAAGGTTCCCGTCCTTGTCCAGCAGGGCAAAGTCCACCCCCCAGGTGTCGATACTTACCGTCTTGGGCGCCTTACCCAGTTCCCCGCAGCGGCGGATACCCGCCAGAATCTCGGAGAATAGCCGATCCATCTCCCAGCACAAGCGGCCGTTTTTCTCTTTGGCCCCATTCTCAAACCGGTATATTTCTTCTAGGCGCAGCTTCCCGTCTTCCAGCCAGCCTAAAATGTGACGCCCGCTGGATGCCCCAATGTCAATTCCCAAATACCACTCCATCTTTCCCCGTCCTTCCATGATACTATCAGAGGTTTTTCTGGGGCGTTGCCCCAGACCCCACTTAAGGACCTTCTTGAAAGAAGGTCTCTTAAGAATCCCCAAGAACTTTTAAACTATTTTCTCACGCCCCCCATATGGGGGGGCGTGAGAAAATAACGTAAAGTTTTTTGAAGGTTCTCAGGGAATCTCTTTGGTAAAAAAGTTCCCTGAGCAGGGACCGGGGCAG
>CALWIS010000052.1 GCA_944380795.1 uncultured Clostridia bacterium
CGGACAGAAGAAATAGGTCGTCCCCCGGCTTGACGGTAAATGCCTTGCGCTTCACAACACCGGTTTTGTCCTTGGCGTCAATCTCTACCCGTGCTTTGAAGCCCTTCTCGTTGGACACGGACAACAGACGCACATAGGCCTGGTTAAACCCACCGGCTACCTGATTGGAGGACACGGCAATCTGCTTCACCAGCCTCATTTGGTAGGCAGCCACCGGGGTTAGGCGGTACAGCAGGTTGATTTTCTCCCGGTGGGTGGCAGAATACCGCAGCACACACAGGGGATGCAGGGAGGCAATGGCCTCCTTGGCCTTGGGAGTGTTGTCTACGCTCTGGGGCTCGTCAATGATGACAATGGGGTTGGTGTTTTGGATAAACCCCATGGCCGTCTCACCGCCCAGCTTGTCCTGGGACTGGTTGATGATGTTCTCCGCCTTCTTAAAGGCGTCGATGTTGATGATCATCACTTCAATGTTAGAGCTGGTGGCAAACTGGCGCACGTCGGACAGCTTGGCGGAGTTGTAGATGAAGTACCGACAGGGTACATTGTCATATTGCAGACCGAAATGCTCCTGGGTGATCTGAAAGGACTTGTAGACGCCCTCCCGAATGGCCACCGACGGCACCACAATGATGAACTTGGTGAAGCCGTACTTGCGGTGCAACTCAAAGATGGTCTTGGTGTAGACATAGGTTTTGCCTGTGCCGGTCTCCATCTCAATGCAAAACTGCATGGTCTCGGCAGTATCGGTCAGGGGCAGGTTGTTCCATTTCTGAACGGTGTGCATATTGGCGGTCACAGCTTCCGGGGATATGTAGAGGGCATTTCCCTGGCCCCAGTCGCTCAGCAGAGACATCTGCCGCTCATCCACCACAGAAAAGGTGCTCTGGGTTTTCTCCTGGCCGGTGAACAGGTCCACCACAGCGTTGACCGCATCGGTTTGGAAGTCTTGAGTTTTGAATTTAAGTTTCATTTGCGCTCACATGCCTTCTCTTTTGAATCTGATGTAAGTCTCTCTGCAGCAAAGCGGTGGTTGCCCAGTTATATGGGGGAATCTCTTTTCTTGCTTCGATGATCTTGGAGGTATCATTATCGTAGGAGTTTTTTGAAATGTTCTGAAAAGAAGATGTGACGGAAAGACATGTCATCATTTCAGCGTATTCAACTGTGCATCTAGCAACAGATGGGTTGAATAGAACCAAGTTGAAACTTTCTGGAGCAGAATTGTGAGAAGAATTATATATCAGGCCAGAAATCTCTTTTTTCTCTAAATATTCAGCAACATACTGACTGAATTTATAATGATCTTTGGCGTTCTTCGAGTTTACTGGTGTGCTAAAGAGGTCTATAAGGACACGAGTAAACACAATATCTACTAACTTATCAGGAGAATCATTGTCTGTGATACGTGATAAATCTTGTGGAAGTGTTCTTAGATCAACTAACTTTGTCTCCTGAATTAGCACAAAGGGAGCAACTGATATGAAATCTCCGCATACAGGTTGAACTTCTGAACAGGCAGTGGCTTTATCACTCGCCAAATACAAATACGATGTTTTTGCTTTGTTTGCTCTTCCATCTTCAACATAGTTGCTGGGGGGAGCGCCCATTTGTGCGGAGCAGAACCCGGAAATTCCAGAATTCTCTGAACCTAATATTATTTTGTCGGATAATTTTACCTTATCAAAGTCTTTTGAAGATACAATTCTTGCCCGATAAAATTCCCCGTGGGTTTGGTTAATAATCATCCTATCAATAACTTTTTCTATCATTCGATTTATTTCGGATAGAGCCTCTGGGGAGTTTCTATTAATCGCACAATTCCACAAGCCATACGTTTGAATCAATAGATCTGTATAGGAGTTGAGAGCAGTAACGAAATTCAATACCATTGCCTCCTTATACCAACTTTAACTCAATCTGATGATCCCGCAAAATATAGTAGGCATTGGCCATAGCGGTATCGTCGGCAAAGCTATCCCGGGAGATGATTACCTTGGCGGGGGCGTACTCCGTCATCTGCTCCACGTCTTCGGGCTGGACATTTTCAGCCAGACAGACCAGTAGCAGGTAGTCATCCCCCACGGCATAGGCAGTTTTGTCATTGACATCAATCGTATGGACGGAGTAGGTGAGAGGTACGCCCAATTTGAGCATAATCTCATACACCATGTCCAAATCGCTGCGTTCCGGCTTGACCCGGTGCACCATAGCGTTCATGCGTTGGTAGAGGAAATCCAGCTGTTCATCCTCAATGGGGGTGGAATCCCAGGTTTTCAGGTTGGAGGTGTCCAGCTTGAACACACGGAAGCCCACATCCAGGGGCGGCTTGTCCTCCTCCATAGAAACTTGGGCGTTTTCCTCCAGAATTTTCTTTCCCGCCCGCCGGATACGCTCCTTGCCAATCTCACAGATGTTCTTGTACCCGGCTTTATATGCCTCGCTCTTTTCGTCGCAGACCTCAGGGAGCTGCACCAGAATAAACCGCCGATTTCCACCGTCCTCGGCGTTGAGCTGCATCACCGCATGGGCGGTGGTGGCGGAACCGGAGAAGAAGTCCAGAACGATGTCATCGTCTTTAGCAGAGATTGAAAGCATCCGTTTGAGTAATTTAGTGGGCTTTGGAAAATCAAAAATGGTTGGTGCGTCGTCAAACAATGATTTGATTTCTTTGGTTGCTTCTTGTGTATGACCAACTTCGGAGTTAGGCCACCATGTCCACATATTTCTTCCTTGCTTTTCAGCTAAGTACGTTTTTCGCCGTGGCATACCGTTTCCGTCAGTTCCATACCAGAATCTTCCCTCTGCAGCTTGTTGCAGATAGACTTCTTCGACATTTTTCCAACAGGTTCCTGCCGGTGGATAGTATTCAGCACCGCCGGGTGTCGTGATTTTATACATCTGATTAGGGCGATAGCCCTGTGCTGTAGGAGAGCTTTTGCATCATGGCCCAGAAGTCCTCGCTGTTGAAACAGTCGTGGGCAGCGGTGGCGAAGAAGGTCTCGTTGCGTTTCTTGAGCCTGCGCAGATACTCAACCTCGAAGTATAGACCTGCCACAGAAAAGTGGTAAATGCCCAGGGGGATGCTGAATGCGGCAGTGAGGTAGCGGAAGAAAAACTGGCGGACGGGGGAGTACGGGTGCAGCAAATCGTTGTGAGAGGCTGGAGAAAACAACACGTCCACGGCCTGAAGCTCCTGCGCCTTGTCCAGGAAGCAGTAGGGTGGACAACGCCACAGGATGTCCAGGAGTTGTTCCAGCGTGGGACGAGTCTCCTGCAGCAGCTGGACAAACCGAGGGGGCTCTGCAAAGACCAGTGCTTCCACCTGATGGCTGATGGTGCCGCCCAGAGTGAGTAATTCCTGCAACATCTCTGGGCTGACGTTTAACAGGTCGGCGGCAAAGTGTCCGGCTGGATAAGCGATCTCGTTGAAAAAGACTTGATCCTGCCAGATATCCAGGGTCAGGTGTAAGAGATTGTTGGTCTGCTGGATTCCCATTGGCATAGTCTCACCCCACTGTCCTATATCCTTTTTTGTGGTGTCTTGCGATACTCTCATTTTATCAAAACAACCAGAATAATCAAGTGAAAGGACAATCCCTTTCCGCAAAGCGCTCACGTCAAGTGGGCGCTAATTTTATATTCAGAGGTGTTAATTATGAATGAACCAATCCCAAAATTTCGTACTGTGGACGGAGCGGCACTGATGAGCCTGCCGCTGCGCCCGCCCAACTT
>CALWIS010000053.1 GCA_944380795.1 uncultured Clostridia bacterium
ATAAGTTTTATTGGGAGACGATAGACCGATTGGGCATCCGGCGTTTGAATCCTCATTGCTGCCGTCACACCTGGTTTACCCGTGCATCGGCTGCGGGAATTCCTCCGGCACTGATCGCTGCCGCCGGAGGCCATGCAGATATCAGTGTGGCCTATAAAAATTACATACATACACCCACCAAAGAATTGATAGAAGCTGCTCAAAAAATATAATCACTACACCTCTATTACACCTTTTTTCGCAAAAAACGGGATGTTTCCTGTATTTTTGTGACCCCTGCTAAGGGAGTAGGTCGGGTAACCGGTGCGAGGGTTCAACTCCCTCTTTCTCCGCCAGACTGAGTCTGGACGCAAGTCGCGTTCCGGACTCAGTTTTTTTGTTTGCCTTAGCGCTCTCGCCTAAATGGATATCTATTTCATCACCGTCATTTTTTAACCAGATTCAATAAGTTTACATAAAATATTTCACCTATTGGAATACTACTCCTATTGACAGAAAAAACTTTTTGCAATAAACTTATAAAAAATATATCACCAGGAGGTATTTTATATGTTTTCTGCACATGCTTTTGCTCCATGCAAGGTCTGAATGTGGACGGAAACTGCATGGAGCGGTAATTTAACTTGCCGTCCCAATCAGGCTTTGCTTTTTTATTTTCAAAAATGATTAAAGGAGCAAAGCTATGAAAAAAATAAATTTATTTGCAGGACTCAAAGATTTTTTAATCTTATGGAGTTCTCAGACCGCATCAAGTCTTGGCACATCCATGACCAGTTTTGCCCTTGTTATCTGGGTTTACAGTCAAGACGAAACCGCTTCCAGTTTAACTTTCATGACCATTTGTTTATTCCTTCCAACGATTTTGTTCCGATTTATAGCCGGAACAATGGCAGACCGCTGGAATAAGAAACGAATGATACTTTTTTGTGATTTGGTGGCTGCCTGCGGTACGTTGACAATTCTGATATTGTATTCCTTCTCCTTGTTACAGGTATGGCATTTATACCTCATCAATTTCTTACTCAGCTTTATGGATTCTTTTCAAGTTCCGGCATCTACTGTTGCGACTAGTCTTCTGGTTCCTCAGGAACAGTATACCCGGGTTAGTGGATTGCAGTCTTTTTCCGGTTCCGTTGTCTCCATATTGGCACCGGCTCTTGGAAGTGTATTGCTGGCATGGGGAGGATTAACAGTAGTTCTGATCATTGACCTTGTAAGTTTCGCAATTGCCTTTATTACATTGCTGGTTTTCATAAAAATACCTGAAAAACAGCAGAATACAGATGACAATTCCGAACCATTTTTAAAAAGCTGTCTAAGTGGAATTTGTTTCCTTCAGAAAAATGCAGCGCTTTTGCGTATCATTCTTTTTTTTGCCGTCATTAACTTTTTTGCAAAATTGGGCGGAGATGGTATGATGTCGGTTTTTGTTTTGAGCAAAACCGGCGGAAATCAGAACGCTCTCAGTATGGTGGAAACTGCCAATGCGCTTGGAGTTCTTATGGGCAGTCTGCTTATCATGGGTATTAAACCGGCAGTACGTAAAACAAGGGCCATATTCATCAGTTGCGCCATTGCTTTTGGGGTAGGAAATGCACTTCTCAGCTTCTCTGACTCTTTGTGGTTTTGGATACTAACATCTGTTATTTCCTGTATTGCTACAACGATTTTAGGAGCCAATCTTACCGTAATCATGCGTACCCATGTACCAATTCATATGCAGGGGCGTGTTTTTTCTGCACGGGATACCATTATGAACGCTTCCATCCCATTAGGACTATTTCTTGGTGGTATATTGGCAGATTATATTTTTGAACCATTCATGATGAGTCCATCTGTGGTGCAGCATGGTTTGTCCCTTTTGTTTGGATCCGCAAAAGGTTCCGGAGTAGCAGTTATTTTCTTTCTGGTCGGAATCATAGGATTTATCATAAGCATAGCCGCTTTAAAGGATCCTCTATACAAAAAATTAGACCAAAGCGGAGATTCATAAAGTTTAGTCGTAAATTTATCATGTACAGGTCATATTTAGAGATCTTTTCTTAACAGCTTATTTGTATACAGATGGTATCTGTTTCGTAACACTCGCAAAAATAAAGCAACTATACTTTTGTATAGTTGCTTTATTTTTTTCAGATTTATATAGACAAATCCCCCTGTGCAGCCTTGCCTTTCTGCACTAGGGGATTCATCTGTCTATTTTTAGTTGGTTCGGTCTACTTCCTTTTTTGGCTTTACCCACTTAGAATACAAATAAATAAAACCTTACCATGGCAGATCCCATATGGAAACCTGAGGATATTCCTCCAAAGAATCTGTGTCAATGGAGATCGGTGTCTCTGGCGGGGACAAAATCTTTTGGTATTTTAACTCTGATTCCACTTTCTCGCCATTTTGAAGGATCACGCAGGGGATCGTGAGTTCCAGTAAAGAAATATAAGAATTCTCATCCACTACGATCTTGCCTTCTGCCTTTTTTGTCTCCACGTCCGTAGGATTAGCGGCGCCGAAATTTTGAAGCTGGTCCATAGCAAAATCTGCAATAGACTGCACCGTTTTCGCATCCACTGTAAATTCTAAAACAAGCCCATTTTCTTCTACGGTGGATTGCAGCCCTTTCAGTTGGGAAACGGATAATTCCAATTCAGGGTAAATACGATAGATCCGGGTAAGGAGCATGGAATACTCCATCTCAGCCCGATAGGTTTCCCCATTATCGTCAATATAGATCATCCCACCACTGTATACCGTTCTGGATTTTAACTCCTTTTTAGGGAATACCGCAATAGAATTGATCTCGATCTGCGGATTATTTTTATTTTGAATAAACCGCGCCGTCAGATCCCAAGAATACTCCGTTTTTACTCCCTCTGTATCGACTGTGAGTTCCAGGGTGGTTGTTTCTTCTTTTTGTGTCAGAGAAGCCATTTTCTTTTGGGCTTGGGTATAAACGGAACGGGGATCAATATCCTGACAGCCACTGAGAAGGGCCGCCAACAGCCAGCAAACACAAAGACCGACCGCTATCATACGTTTTCTGATAACCCATCTCTCCCTTGGTTTGATAAAACATCCCCATTATAGCAGATTTTTCCCTTTTCGTCCACAAGTCTTCCACTATCCGGCCGATTCTACCGTTACCTCTACCTGCACCGTTACAGGAAGTTTTGCCAGCCATTCCGTCCAATTTTCCCTGTTTTGCTTCCACCATGCGGTTTGCTCCTGCATGATCTGCCGGCCAAACCCAAAAGGATCTGCCTGTTGTTCCCGCAGGGTCTTTTTTAGTGTCTCCAGTGTCGTGGCCTGCAATTGGGACTCCAATGCCTGTTCCAATTGTGGAAACAGGGTTTCATCTGCCGCTAAATCCATATTTTCTGTGGAACTGATCTCCGTCTGACAGGTAATGGCAATATCCAGCCGTGGTTCATTTTTTTCAATAGAAGGTCTCACCTGAGCACTGCCTTGGCGGATCGTAGCGGTGACCTTTCCCGTCTTGGGAAGTTCTGTCACCAGCTGTCCCCCGGTAAGCCGTTTGGTAATGAGCAGTAAAATCCGGCTTTCCTCCGGGTTCAGGGTGGTGCGATAGGTATCTTCTTGGAATATTGCGGTTCCAGTTACCGCTACCACTCCGTCTTTTACCCCCACCACCGGCATATAGGGCGAACTTCCTTCCCCCTGCAGCTGATTGACAAAATCAATAACTCGAGTGTATACAGTCCAGCCATTGGTTTTTCCGCCCTGCCCCATTCGAGCAATTTCTTCGGGTTTTACATACTCCTCGCCTTCTTTTAAGGTGAAGATTTCTTCAGCGGTACCTTGGGCCAAAAACATTCCCACCGAAGGGCGAGCTTCATAATATCGGACAAAAAAGTCCATATACCGCTTCAACCCTTCTTCTCCACACTTTTTGCCCAATACCACTATCAGGTTGTGGGAATACAGGGGAACCTTTCCGCTTCTCTGCACCAGCGCATCCATAGCCGCCAAAACCGTTTTCCCTTTTACCTGCTCCAAAACCGGCTCTGTTTGGGAATGCTGGCTGATATGCACCGATACCAGCACTCCATCCTCCGTTTGGTCAATGCCAATTCCCTGGATGAGCATCCGGTCATCCAGTTGGATCTGCCCGCCCGATGCCGAAGCCGAAGCTAAGATGAAAAAAGCTGCTAGTACCGCTATAGCTGTGATAATAAGCCTTTTTTTGTTGCCCTTCATACGGCTACTGTGCCTCCTTTTTCCGGGTCGTTTTATCCTTATGCTTTACAGCCAATAGAATTACAATGGGTAATAGCACCCCAGTTACCATAGTAGCCGGTAAAACAATTTCCATGCCAAAAACAGCCGCTACCCCTTCGCCAGAGGCCAAAAATGTGTTGCAGCCCACCGCCAACAGGACAGCGCCCGTCAGGATGGCCACTCTGCCCGCAATTTTTCCCCACAAAAACGACACACACATAGAGACGAGATACAGGTCCAGAGCGGTTGTGAGGAAAAGCCCCATCATCCATACTCCAGTATAAATGGCATCCAGCCGCTGGAACGGTCCCGACTGCGCCAGCGCCGCCATGGTATACACCGGAAAATTCTGAAAGCCTGCTACAGGCCCCAAAGTGCCGCAAACGGTGACAATCATTACAATAAAGAACAGGCACAGCCCCACATTCCAAAACAGGTACCGACACTTCAAAGCGCCTTGGGTCTTGGGCAGCAAAAAGGGGATCACACAGTAAAAGGAACTTCGGGAAAGGAACAACAGCGTTCCCTGCAAAGTCTGTCCCGGTCCATCATACAAAAGAGGGGTAAAATTTTCCGCTCGAAGTTCTTGGTTCAGCGTTACTAAAAGAAATATCATTCCACAGGCCGTCAATATCAAAACAAACCCTGAGACACGGGCAATAGCTTCCAATCCCAAAAAAGCCCCATAGGCTGCTACCACTAGCACCGCTGTGGAAATCACCCATACCGGCACCTGGGTATTGATTTCATTTTCCATAAACAGCTGAAAATTGGAAAAGAAATACCCATTGATAAAGAGAAAATAAGCCGCATAGACCAAGGCTATCACACCTCCAGCTTTTCCAAAGGCGTAACCAGACACCTCTAATAGGTCTAATTCTGGATATCGGCGGTGCAGGAACCAAGCCGGCAAAATCAAAATCAAATTCAACCCCAAATAGCACAGGGCCGAGAGAGCAAGGTCCTGAAGATTCTTACCTCCCGCCACCCGGGAATCCACAGTAAGCATGATAATGATCCGGGTGAGGAAGGCCAAGGTAAACAACTGGCCCGCACTGATCTTTCCTGTTTGATTCATGGCCTGCCCCCCCTTTTCACACGGCTTCCAGGCATATCCTGCACCATTTCGGGATTTTTGCCCAGGATCTTCCAACTGGCACGAATCAACACGTCCTTCATATCCCGGAATCCAAAGGGGGATATAGGAGCTGTAAAGGGAACCCGATAAGCGCTTTCAGAGGAAATATTCAAAAGCACTCCCATAAATCCCAATAGGATTCCCCACAGGCCCAACAGTCCTCCCGCAATAATGAACACCAGGCGCAGCACGGCAATTGGCTCATAAAGCTTTGGTACCACATAGCCGGAAATAGCTGTTAAAGCTACCACCAGCAAGGTAGGGCCGCCAATGAGCCCGGCGCTGACCGCCGTTTCTCCAATGACCAACGCCCCCACGATACTCACCGCATGGGAAAGAGTCTCCGGTACACGCAAACCGGCCTCCCTCATGATTTCATACATGATATGGAGCACAATCGCCTCTGCCATTAGAGGAAACGGGGTAGATGCTTCCGCTTCGGAAATCTTCATAAGAAGCGGTTCCGGCAATAGTTCGGGATGAAAAGTAACCATGGCCACAAAAATTCCCGGTAGGAAGGTGGCAATGAAAAAAGCCAGATACTTGAGCCAACGGGTAAAGGTGGCATAAAAGGGCCGATGGGCATAGTCGTCAAAGCTTTGAAAATTCTCTGTAAACAGGTAGGGCACCAGCAGCACATTGGGAGTGCCGTCTACCAAAATAGCCACCCGGCCCTCGGCCACCTTACCGCAAACGGTATCTGGCCGTTCCGAGATACCCACACTGGAAAATACGCCCCCCTGCTCCAAAAAAGGGATGAGGTATCCCGCCGCCAACACGGTATCCAGCTGAGCATCCCGCAGAGCGGTGCGGATGCGCTGGACGATCTCGGGAGCCACCGCTCCCCGCAGGTAACACAGGGCTACGGCAGTTTGGCTTTTCTCCCCCAAAATCAATCGCTCAAACATCAGATCGGGGTTTTTCATTCGCCGGCGCACCATGGAAATATTGATCTGCAAAGGCTCCACAAACCCCTCTCGGGAACCGCGCTGGGCCTTCTCATTGGAGGGTTCTTGGATACTGCGGAAGCTGAACCCCTGCACACCAAAGGCGATCATAAACCGGCAGCCGTCCACTGCCAGCACCGCAAAGCCGGACATCAGCTTATCCATGGCCTCTGCGAAATTTCCCACCTGTATCTGGTCGGAGGTGGCTAAGGCGTGGTCCCGGATATAGCGCAGTTTTCCATCTCCATCCAGTTGGAGGATGGGGGCATCCAGAATGGGTTTCAGGATTCCTTGGGCGATAAGCCGCTTATCAATGAGCCCCTCTATGGATAAGATCACCGCCGGGGTATCCCCTATTTTAAATTCCCTCTGGACAAAATCAATGCTGTCACGGAATTCCTGCCGGAAAAACACCAAATTTTCCAGCAAAGAATCGGAAAACGGGCTTTCCCGCTGTAGCTTGTTCTGCATCTGCGTAGCGCCTCCCTTACAGATTCTCTCCTCCTATTGTGTGTGGAAATTATTTCATTATGCTCTGCTTATTACGAATTTTCTGTACCTCTTGACATTTTTTGAAAAATTGGTTATACCTATAAGTAAGTAAAGTTGCGGTTGCAACTGTTTTGGAGGAGGGTTCTTTTTGCCAGGGATTATGAAGTATGTCAACCGTATCCACCGCAGCATGGGGATCGTGTATAACAATCGCCTGAGGGAATACGGCATCAATCATTGCCAGCACCCCTATATTTTGCTGATTTGCCGGTATCCGGGAATCACCCAAGAGGAACTGGCCCGCTCTGTCTGCGTGAATAAAAGCAATGTGACCCGGCAGCTGGCTTCTTTAGAGGGGGAAGGCTATCTGACACGCCGTCCTGATGAAGGGGATAAACGTCTTTTGCGGGTGTATCCCACCAAAAAAATGGAGGCCCTGCTGCCCCATGTGCAGGAAGTTATGGGAAATTGGAACTCTCTACTATTAGAAGGATTTTCGGAGGAGGAACAGAATAAGCTCCTTTCTATGCTGGAGGTTATTACCGATCGTGCTACTAAAGCGGCCCATTCCACCCTGCGCAGCAATGAGCGCCCTTCTGGTGAAAAGGGAGGCGAAATCCTATGAGAGAGATTTTTCGATACTTAAAGCCCCATGTGCCCAGAATGCTGGTGGGCTTCGTATTCAAGTTTTCCGGTACATTGGTGGAGCTGTTCATCCCCATGATCCTCTCCTACATCATCGACGATGTAGTGCCTACCGGGAATATCACCTTGGTATACTGGTGGGGCGGCGCTATGCTGCTGTGTGCGGTCATGGCACTCATCAATAATATCGTGGCCAACCGCATGGCTTCTGCCGTTGCCAGAGAGACTACCCGCTCTGTTCGCCACGATCTATTCGCCAAGATCTCCTATCTTTCCAGTCGGCAGATCGATGATTTTTCCATTCCTTCTTTGGAATCCCGGCTGACCACCGATACCTACAATGTGAACCAAGTCATCGGTATGATGCAGCGGCTGGGAGTGCGGGCCCCGATTCTGCTGGTGGGGGGCGTCTTTGTCACCATGGTCATGGAGCCGGTACTCACCCTGGTAATGATCGCCATTATGCCCTTTATCGGCGTAGTGGTATGGCTGGTGACCCGCAAGGGCGTGCCCATGTACACCTATCTGCAAAAGGGCATTGATATCATGGTGCGCACTGTGCGGGAAAACATCTCCGGCATCCGGGTCATCAAGGCCCTTTCCCGCACGGAGCAGGAAAAGGAACACTTCGCTCGGGTAAATCAGGAAGTGGTAAACCGGGAGACAAAGGCTTCCATTACCATGGGCATTACCAACCCCATGATGAACCTGTTCCTTAATACCGGCCTCACGCTGGTAGTCGTGGTGGGCGCCTTTCGGGTCAACAGCGGCGTCACCAAAGTGGGCGCTATTATCGCCTTTCTCAGCTACTTTACCATTATCCTCAATGCCATGCTGTCCATTACCCGGCTGTTCGTCATGTATTCCCGAGGAAGTGCCTCCGCCTCCCGTATCTGTGAAGTGCTGTATACACGGGAAGATTTAAAGGTAGTAGAAGCTCCCACCGTTTCGGAAGAGGCCCATGTTGTATTTGATGATGTTTGTTTCTCCTACCAGAAAAAAGGGGACGATATCTCCCATATTTCCTTTACCCTGAAAAAAGGGGAAACTCTGGGGATCATCGGCGGCACCGGCAGCGGAAAGAGCACCATCGCCGCCCTGCTCATGCGGCTGTATGAGCGGGATTCCGGCAGCATCCGCATCAGCGGCCGACTAGTGGAAGCTATCCCGCCGGAGGAGCTGCACACCAAATTCGGCGTGGTGTTCCAAAACGATGTGCTGTTTGCCGATACCATTGCCGCCAACATCGATTTTGGCCGGAACCTACCAGAAGAACGCATTACACAGGCTGCCCGGTGCGCCCAGGCCATGGAATTTATCGACGCTCTCCCCGACGGGTTCCAGCATATGCTCACCCCCCGAGGCACCAACCTCAGCGGCGGGCAAAAGCAGCGGGTGCTGCTGGCTAGGGCTTTGGCGGGTCATTCGGAAATCCTCATTTTGGACGACTCCTCCAGCGCTCTGGATTACCGTACCGACGCTTCTCTTCGGCAGGCACTGCGAGAGGAATACAGCGATGTGACCACCATCGTTATTGCCCAGCGGGCGAGTTCCATCCTCCACGCCGACCATATTCTGGTGCTGGAGGACGGCAAAGCGTTGGGATACGGTACCCATGAAGAATTGATGGAGACCTGTCCCCTGTATCGGGAAATCAGTGAATCACAGATGGGAGGGGATTTTGATTGAAAAAGCCACCTGTGGGCATTGCCGCCCCCAAACCACAAAACCGAAAAAAGGTGCTCCTCCGGCTGTGGACCTACCTGTTTCAACACAAATGGATGATTCTGGCCGCGCTGCTCCTTACCTTTACCAGCAACCTGTTGGCCTTGCTGGGCCCTATTCTTTCCGGCTTGGCCATTGACTATATCGGCACGGCTCCCGGTCAGGCCAATTTTTCCATGGTATTCTACTACTGCGGGCTGATGCTGATATTCTATATTGTTTCCTCGGGCCTGTCTTACCTGCTGTCGGTGCTGATGGTGCGTCTTAGCCAAAAAGTGGTATACCAGATGCGTAAAGATCTCTTTGACAAGCTGGTGGAGCTGCCGGTACGCTTTTTTGACAGCCATCAAACCGGCGACATCATCAGCCGCATTTCCTACGACATCGACACCGTGAACTCCTCTCTTTCCAATGACCTATTGCAAATCGCCACCAGTGTTATCACGGTGGTGGGTTCCCTCATTATGATGCTGTTTATCTCCCCCATTCTGGTGCTGGTGTTCGCCGTCACCATTCCGGTGTCGATTCTATTCACCCGGTATATGACCACCCGGGTGCGTCCCCTGTTCCGCAAGCGCTCCGCCAAGCTGGGCGAACTCAACGGCTTTGTGGAGGAGATCATCTCCGGACAGAAAACCACAAAATCCTATCATCAGGAAGAGACCATGATCGGCCGCTTTGATGTGAAAAACGGCGACGCCGTCCAAGCCTATTATGAGGCCGACTATTATGGCAGCATGATTGGCCCCTCGGTGAACTTTATCAACAACCTTTCCCTGGCTCTCATCAGCGTATTCGGCGCGCTGCTATATCTGGCAGGAAACCTGACCCCCGGCAATCTCTCCTCCTTTGTGCTTTATTCCCGCAAATTCTCGGGCCCCATTAACGAAATGGCCAACATCATCAGCGAGCTGCAATCCGCCTGCGCGGCGGCCGAGCGGGTATTCCGCCTCATAGACGAGGAGCCGGAGCCTGCCGATGTTCCCGGAGCCTTTGCCCTGCCGGAGACTGCCGGAGATGTGCGCATGGAACATATCCGCTTTGGCTACGACCCGGAAAAGATCATTATCCACGATCTGAACCTTCACGCCAAACCAGGCAGTCTGGTGGCCATTGTGGGCCCCACCGGTGCAGGCAAAACCACCATTATCAATCTGCTCATGCGCTTCTACGACCCGCAGGAGGGGCGTATCCTCATGGACGGCCACGACAGCCGGGATATTACCCGAAAGAGCCTGCGGGCCGCCTACACCATGGTTTTACAGGATACCTGGCTATTCAACGGCACCATTTATGAGAACATCGCCTTCAGCCGCCCGGAAGCCACCCGGGAAGAGGTGGAAGAAGCCGCCAAAGCCGCCCGTATCCACCGGTATATCACCCAGCTTCCCGATGGCTACGACACTATGGTGAGTGAAAACGGAATGAACATCTCCCAGGGGCAAAAGCAGATGCTCACCATTGCCCGGGCCATGCTCTCCGATGCCAAAATGCTGATTCTGGATGAGGCTACCTCCAATGTGGACACCCGTACCGAACAGCAAATTCAGTCCGCCATGCGGAACCTGATGAAGGACAAGACCTGTTTCGTCATCGCCCACCGCCTCTCCACCATTCAGAACGCAGACGAGATTCTGGTGGTGCAGAAAGGCGATATTGTGGAGCAGGGCAATCACGAACAGCTCATGGCCAAAGGCGGAGTTTATGCCGGGCTATATCGCTCTCAATTCCAATAAAAAGGCAGCAAAAAAGGACGCGTTTCGCAACGCGTCCTTTTTTAACTTCTTTTCTCCGCAATAATATTTGCCTTTTGCCTCATGATAGCTGTGCTGGGTATCAATCAGCACAGCCTCATGCTTGGGCACCTGTTCTTCCGGAGGCGGAAGCTCCATATACTCTCCAAAGGCCATGCGCAGATAGGTATCATACCCTACCGGAATGGGCATCTCCATCCCCTCAAACTCCACCCATTTGGCAGAAGCAAAAGCCTCTGCCGGGTATTCGTTAACCATATACTGATACCGGGCGCAAAGCTCGGTGATATGCCGGGTATTTTCGGTAATTGGGTAGCGGGACATCCGCTTTTCTGCAAAACGCCATACTCGATACCGCATTTTCTGAGTGGGGGTCAGCTTTAGGAGGATACGCCCCACCACATACGCTCCCTTGCCCTTGCTGGTGGGGGCTTCGTTGTTGTTGAACATGGAGTACAGCAGCGCCCAGATGATCTGCATCTTTCGGGCAAACCGGGATTCCGGGCATCCGTCCAGAGGCAGCACCTCCAACCGGATACCGTGGGGGATGTCCAGGTCTTTCTGCCGCTCCTTGATAAAGGTGGTGGTCTCGTCGGAAATCGCCGTTAACAAAGAGCGGAAATACTGCTCCTTCCCCGAACGGCAATAAACAAACCGGGGGTCCGCCTCCCGGGGCCAAAGCTCCGCCAGTCTTTCATAGTCTTTTCGCGGCATGAATACATCAATGTCGTCATCCCAAGGTACAAACCCTTTATGACGAATCGCGCCGATACAGCACCCACCGCAAAAATAAAACAACAACCCGTGCTTCTGGCAGAAATCTTTAAAGTAGATCAGAATCTCCAATGATTTTTCTTGGATAGCACGAAGCTCCTCCTGGGTGAGCACACCCTCTCCTTCCACTCGCATACTGCTTACAGCTCCCAACGGAAGGAGGTTTTAAAGGGGGTGGCCATATCCGTCTCAAATACTCGCTGAATGTCTCGGATACTCCGCACCGGCTGATCCTCATACACGATATAACGCAGACGGCTCTGGAATTTCTTATCCTCCATCAATTCAACGGCCTTTTCAAAATCTGCTCGACCGGAGCGGCTGCTGCCCACCATGGTCAGGCCCTTTTCCAGAATATCCCGGGTGCGGATAGGCACCTTGTTCTCGCTAACGCCCATGAGCATCACAGTACCCTGCGGGCGAATATAGGTGATAATATCATCAATGGCATAATAGCTGCCCTCACCGCCCGCGCACTCCAAAGCGTGGTCTACCGAGAAACCGTCAGGAAGCATATCCGCCATATAGGTGTTATGAACAAACGTAAAGGAGGAAAGCTTGGCTGCGCTCTTTCCGATCACCGATACCTTTGCCTGGGGGAACATCCTGCGCACCACACAGGCAACCACATAAGCCAAACTGCCGTCGCCCCAAATACCAATGGATTCCCGGCGGCTGTGAGCCAAAAGGCTCAGGCGGGTGGCAGCGTGAACTCCCACACTGACAAACTCGGAGATAGAGGCAATAGGCTCCTCGATGCCCTCATAGGGAACCACACGGTCCGGGGGCAGATTGACAAACTCCCGCATAAAGCCGTCACTTCCGCTGGAAAGGAACCGGCTGCCTCGGGCATAGTTTTCATAGATCATTTCATCATCGTTGCCGGGGACATTGGGGATAAGCACTACCTTCTGTCCTCGCTGGAAAGTTCCGGTGCAGTCCCGGATGACCTCGCCGCAGCACTCGTGAATCAGAGCCATGGGCAGTTTTTTGCGCAGCACCGCTGCATCCCGCTGCCCCTGATAATATCGTTGGTCTGCATGGCACACCGCCAGATATCGGGGACGGATCACAACCTCCTTGGTAAAATCCACATCCTCATATTCCAGAGAAAACACATGGGGACTCACCAGCTGATATACATAGTTAACCAATGGCGTTTCCTCCTATCATAGCCTGGGCGATCTTATAATCGCTAATGGTGGTGATCTTCAAATTGGATACCTCGCCCCGTACCAGATGCACCGGCTTGTCCCGCACTACGCAGATCTTGCAGGCATCGGTGAGGATATCCTTTTCCTCTTCGGAAAGGTCGTGATACAGCTCCTTGAGCATTTTCAGATTAAAGCTTTGAGGGGTCTGTCCCTGGAACATCTTCTTCCGGTTGGGGATCTCGGTAATCACTTTGCCATCCTCCGACACCACAATGGTATCGGTGGCCTCGATCACGGTATCCACAGCGCCGTACTGCAAAGCGCCGTCGATGTTCTCCTCAATAATCCGCATGGTGACAAAGGGGCGAACAGAGTCATGGGTGACGATAATATGATCGTCAGAGGCACCAAAGTCCTCTTCGATCTTGTCCGCGATGTTCATAATGGTATTGTTCCGGTCGCCGCCGCCGGGAACGATGACCACCATATCCTTCTGGTCCGGCACATACTTGTCCAAAAGGTCCTGCATATGCAGCAGCCAGTTGGGATGCACTCCTACATAAACCTTATCCAGACGGCTGCAAAGGAGGAACTTCTCCAGAGTGTGGACGATAATGGGCTTATCCCCCAGCTGTAAAAACTGCTTGGGTCTGTCGGCAATGTTCATACGGCTTCCTACGCCGCCGGCCAAAATTGCTCCAAAAATCATAGTATCCATTCCTTTCCCGCCCCTGCTAAAGGCGGCTCAAATTTATTTTCCTTCACTATGCCGAGAACCTTTTCCCGGAACACAGTAGTATTTCCCTTTATATTGACGATAGCTGTGATGCAAATCACAAAAAAGAAGATCGTGGGAAGGCTCCTGTTTCTCTTTAGGAGGGAGCTGCATATAGTCTCCAAAAACCATGTGCAGGTATTCGTCATAGCCAACCGGCAGAGGGAACATTTCCCCTTCAAATTCCCGCCATACCGCCGACGAAAACCACTCCGCCTGGTAACGGTTTTTCATATATCCTGGGCCGGAACACAACTCGGTAACCGCCTTGCACTGGGAGATAGGGTATCGGCTCATTTTCTTTTCCGCTAGCTTCCAAATGCGGTACCGAAGACCAGAAAAAGGCACGATACCCAAAGCCACCTTAGCCAGCAAAGCCATTTTTTTCCCATGGTTTTCGGGAATCAGCTGGGCACAGAACAAAGAATACAAAAGCGCCCAAAACACCTGTTTTTTTCTCTGCCAAGGGGAATCAGGATAGCCGTCCAATGGCAAGACATCCAAGGCCAGCCCATGACACATATCAATGTCCTGCTGGTAGGGTTTGATAGCAGTGGTTTCATTATCGCGGATGGTGACAAACAGATTGTGGTCCACCAATTCCCGGGATTGCTGTACTAAAGTATATCGTTGTGTATCCGCTTCTTGCGGCCACAGCTTCTTCAATTTTTCATAATCATCCCGGGGCATGAAAAAATCCACATCATCGTCCCAAGGAATAAAACCCTGATGCCGTAAAGCGCCAATACAACAGCCGCCGCAAAAATAGAAAAGTAATCCGTGTTTTTCACAGAATTCCTTAAAATATCGGGCCATTTCCAACCCTTTCAGCTGGAGTTCCCGTGTCTGCGGCATGATGGATGGCTCCATGGATCATCCCTCCTCTGCTGCCTTTTTTCGTAGGGCACAACGCACCCGCTCTACTGCAGGGCTTTCCCCTTTATGATGCACTTTTTTCCACCAAGGAAGGCATACCAGCCCCACTGCTGTACCCACTCCATAACACATATGGAGAAGCAAAAAGAGAACCGGAAGCGACAGGGAAGTAATATTCCAATTTTTATTTCCGATATAAGAAAGGGTCATCCCCACTGCCAGCAAGAGATAGAGTCCCCACATCACAGCTGCTAACTGCCAAATCCCCATACAAGCTAATATGGTGGTAATCAAAAATCCTAAGAAGAAAATAAAGGGGGCAAAGTGATACAGAGAAAGACATCCCGGGCAAACCCCTACCGTAAGCCCTACCCATTTTCCATTCCCGTATTTTTGGCGAATCATTTTTCGCAAACTGCTGCGAACATGCTGATACGAGATAATGGACGGATCAAAGCAAAGCCGGAACCCGGCCTTGCGCATCCGATAGTGGATCTCATTGTCCTCTGTGCGGCCTAATTCCTCATTATAGCCGCCAATCGTTTCAAAAACTTCCCGGCGGTAGGCGCCGTGAAATAAAGACTTTGCGTACATCTTCTCTACATTCCGGCGAAAAGAAGCAATGCTGCTTCCGAACATGGAATTTTCCGCCAAAAGCAAGGTTTTTTGCCATTGGGTGGGAGAATCCAGCACACAGGGTCTCTGCCCGCCGGAGACTGCCTCCCCTTTTTCCAGACAGGCAGCATTTTTCTCCACAAAATCGGGGGGAATATTGGCATGAGCATCCACTCGCAGGATCACATCACCGGTAAATGCCTGCAACAGGACATTCCAGCCTCTGGCCAAGGTTTTGCCGGGGTTATCCAATACCCGTACCCCATAAAACTCTTGCCCATGCTCTCGGGCAAATCGCTCCATACAGGTCCTCGTACCATCCGTCGAGGCACTGTCTGCCAAAAGGATCTCCATGCGATCATGGGGATACCCTTGGGAAAGTATATCAGAAAGCAAGGACGGGAGCGCACGCTCCTCATTCCTAGCTACTACACAGAGAGATATCAGAAGGTTACTGCTGTTTTGCAAGATAAAGCATTCCCCCTTATCTTTTCACGTTCTTTACAGTGTATTATTATAACACGGTCCCACATATTGTCAAACACGCCGGGCAAAGTTTGCCATTCTGTTCAGGAACCAGCTCATTTATTGCCAGATTTCAGGCATAGAATCCAGCATCAGGCGCACTTGTGTGCCCTTTCCCACCTGAGAGGTGATCTCCATCTTGTGAGAAAGGCTCTTTAACACTCGACGGCAAAGGTATAGCCCCAGGCCGGTAGCCCGCTTATCTTCACGCCCATTGAGACCGGTAAATCCCTTTTCAGCAATGCGGGGTAGGTCTTCTGGGGCAATACCGATACCGGTATCCTCAATGACCAACACCTTGCCCGGTTCCTGCCGGATGGTAATAGAGCCTTTTGCCGTATACTTGAGAGAATTAGACAGGATCTGTTCTACCACAAAGCAAAGCCATTTTTCATCGGTAAGCACAGTACCAGAAATTTCTCCCATTTCCAGCCGTATCTTTTTTCGGATAAACAATGGGGCATATTTTCGCACTGCCTGCCGAACGATTTGCTCCAAAGGATAATGTTGGATAACAAAATCACTGCTAGGGCTTTCCAATCGCAGATAAGAAAGCACCATCTCCACATACTGTTCAATGCGGAACAGCTCTGCCAACAATTCCCGGTTTGCTGGAATATCCTCGCTTTGCAGCAGCAGCCGCATAGCAGCAATAGGCGTTTTGATTTGATGAGCCCACAAGGTGTAATACTCCACCATGGCGCTGCGTTCTTTATCTGCGGCGGACTCAATGCGCTGTTTTTCACAAAAGAGATCCCGTAAAGCACCGTCATAATCCTCTTCAAGCAAATTCCGTGGGTCTGGCAGCTCACTGAGGGAATACAGCACACTGGCCTTCATGGTCTCCAACCGTCGATGCCTGCCATAAAACAAGCCGAAATCCACTGCCGCTGCAATCAGTCCTGTGACGATCCACAACAACAGCATATAAAGGTAAGCCTCTTTTTCCAAGTGATAAACGGCAAATAAAAAGCCGCTGATCGCTGCCAGCGTAACCAGCAAGGCAAGAAGCTTTCGCCTTTGGCAAAAATAAGCCCACAATATTTTCCAAAAGGAAGTTTGCGTGTTCATGGCACCAGATACCCTATCCCCTTTTTGGTAATGATAAATCCTTCCAGCCCAACTGCTTCCAGTTTCCGACGTAAACGGGTCACATTCACCGTCAAAGTATTTTCATCCACATAGCAGTCAGTCTCCCACAGTTTGGTCATCAGGGTCTCTCGGCTAACAGCCCGCCCTTTATTTTCAAGCAAAGTCTGCAAGACCTTATACTCATTTTTGGTCAATTCCACTTTTTTGCCTTCATAAGTAAGGGTGGCATCCCCCATATTGAGGATGGCTCCCCGGTGCTCCAGCAAGCTGGTCTGTCCGCTAAAATCATACGTACGGCGCAATACCGCCTGCACCTTAGCAGCCAGTACATGGAGATCAAAGGGTTTAGCGATAAAATCATCGCCGCCCATATTCATAGCCATCACAATGTTCATATTATCGGAAGCGGAGGAGATAAAAATAATGGGCACTTTCGAAAGCCGCCGAATCTCGCTGCACCAGTGGTATCCATTAAAAAAAGGAAGGGAAATATCTAAGAGTACTAACTGCGGGTCAAAGGCGGCAAATTCTGCCAATACCTTTTGGAAATCCTCAACCTGATGGACCTCGCAGCCCCAACTCTCCATATGGCGGGCGATGGCTTCCGCAATCACCCCGTCATCTTCCACGATCATAATTTTATACATTACGTTTTCCACTCCTGCTCTTAAAAGAGGCCTCTGCCTTTTGGAAGAACCAGGTCTCTCCAATTCGGCCAAGAATCGCCGACTTTAGAATATTGTACCATACACCTATGAACATTTCTATGTTCTTTTCCTATTTTTCTATGACGGTCTTTATTATAAAACCCAAAATTTTCAAAAAAATTCCAAATTTTAAAGGTGTTTTATTTGAAACATTTTTCTTTCAACAGCAAAACGGAGAGCTGCTATCCTAACATTAAGATAGCAGCCCTCCACTTTATGGCGTTTCAATTTTTGTGATCTGGTAAACTGATATCAACCATTTACCTTCTTAACATGGGTAGCCAAATTTTTATCTTCTCTGCGGATATGGCTCACAATAGTCGCTACTGCGGCGTTCAGCTTTCCCAAAGAAGCGATGGTAGGCCCATCGTTTTCGATCTCTTTAACCGTCTGGGCCAAACTCTTTTTGTAATTCTCGTGGAACGCTTTATGTGCAGTGTATCCCGGATATTTGCTGGAGATCTGCGGTTTTTCTTCATCCGCAAAATGTTTTGCCACATAATCCACCAAGAACCGTGCTGTCTGGATGATAGAGTCACGTCCTTTTCCCTTTTCACACTCTTCCATCAGGCTGTTAATGGCAGCAAAAAGCTAGCGGTGCTCACTGTCGATCAGTGCGCTTCCTGCCAACAAATCTGTTGTCAATTCGTATTTCATTTTGGTCTCCTATCTATAGTTGATGATTTCGCTTTCTTCAAAAAAACAGAAATAGGATCGCCTGTTTTGTGAGGCAATCCTATTCCTTACCAAATATGTACTTTCGAACCTAAATCATAAGCCGATTGAACATGTAGTGCAAAAGAGAAGTTACCCGTGAGTCTTTTTAACATGCGCTGCTAAATTCTTATCCTCCCTGCGGATATGGCTGATAAGAACTGCTACCACGCTATTCAGCTTGCCCAAAGAGGCAATGGTGGCACCATTCGTTTCGATTTCCTTAACGGTTTGCGCCAGATTCTTCTTATAACCTTCATGGAAGGTCTTGTGGGCGGGATAGCCCGGATATTTGCTGGAAACCTGCAGCTTCTCTTCATCAGAAAAGTGTTTTGCAACATAATCCAGCAGGAATTTAGAAGTTTGGGCAATGAAATCTCTTCCCCTGCCCTTTTCGCACTCCTCCATCAGGTTGTTAATTGCAGCAAAAAGTTGGCGGTGTTCACTGTCAATTAAGGCATTACCTGTGAGGAGTTCTGCGGTTAATTCATACCTCATTTTGTACCTCCTATCAAAGTGTCGATGATTTTCTGTTTCCATCATTTATTTTTACTGTTAATCCAGAAAGAAACAGCTGCGGTTTGGGCCTGTTGCCAGGCAATTTATTTTAAAGGCAATTTCACCACCTGTTTATCGCTGCGGTTTAGGCTATACAGGTGCTCTCCATCTAAAGAGATAAGATAACTTGCCTGAAAAGTGTGGGTAGGAGTATCATAAACATTTACGCAAATGGCAAGGTCATCATCCACCTTCACATATCCGTCCTGTGCAAAGAAGGAATACTCCTCTTTTTTATCTTCAGATATCTTCAGGTCGGAAAAGATGGATTCCTGCACATGCTCGATCAAAATGGTGATTCCATCTTTGGAAGCATCAGGATCATCCGAGGATTCCGTTTGGGTGGGCTCTTCGGTTTCCTCTACCTGATAGAGCTTTAGCCCTTGCTGGTTCACAGGCACGATGGTACATGACTCACTATCCCAGCTGATTTTTAGAGAAAACACACCAGAACCATCTTCATTTTCGCGTCCAACTAAAATGCTGCCTGATTCCTGCGAAAAGGTGGGGTCTTCTTGTATCGCCCCATCCTCATCAAAAACACTGCAGCCCTCCTCCGTCTCCAAATAGGAAACATAATCAAAAACAGCTTTACCACCATTTTCTAACCCGGCATAGGTATACGTAAATGGCTCATCCTCATCCTCCTGCTTTTCCCGGGTAAAATCCATGGTCTCCTCTGCGAGCTGGGGGGTTTGCTGAAAAGCGGGCAACCGCTCCTCTCCAGAGGCATATTCTTCGGGGAGCTCTGAGCCTACGGAGCAGCCGCTCATGAAGAGCAGGCATTGTGTTAGACACAAAAGGAAAATTAGCAATTTTTTTCTATTACTCATAAACTTCATTTCACGTCCATTGAATCGGATTATTGTATCGTTACATCATCTCCTGAAACGATCACCTGCTGAAACAGGCCATTTTTTCCATTGACCTTTAAAGTCACTGGATGTTCTAAATGGTCAAAATCCAGCCCGGAATATTCCAGAAGATCCATCAGATAGAGGGGGGTCCCATCCCGCTTTACAGGAAAGCGTCGTTCTTTTCCATTCAGCCGAATAGAGATCATTTTCTCTTCTGCTTTCTCGGGGATAACTGCTTTTTCAGGAACATCCTCTTTCTCTGGCACTATCTCTTTCATACTATCTCCCGATTTCACAGGAGCATTCATTTCCACTATATCCACCGTGGTAATTCGGTCACCGGAATAAAGAGGCTCCTCCGGCTCCAACATTTCATCACGGCGTTTCAGTCCGCTTACGTTCAATAGCTTCATCAATTCGCCAGCGGTCATTTCGCGGTCTTCTCCCTTTTGGGCGGGAGAAAACTCGATCTTATCCCCGGCATAGATCACCCTTGACGCCTGAGCGGGAACTCCATTTACCAACAGAATCGCGGGAGAAGCCGTCGTACCACGATACACCACCCGTTTTCCGTCAATATACAGGAAAAGATTTTTTCCGCTGCGGCCAATGAGATCTTCATATCGATACCCGTTCATCATCAACAACTCGATAATCGTCAGCTGCCCACTGCGGAACAGTTTAGCCGGCACTCCATTTAGGAAAACCCGGCTGCTGTCGCTGATGAGTCCCAAACAGGAGGAGATGGCGATTCCCAAGGGGGTAGTATATTCCGGGTCTTCCAAGTCGAAATCGTCTGCATAGCAGTTGGTCTTAAAATGTCCGCCAGCCAGCGCCACTCGCTTATGATCCATTCCCAGTTCGTCAGCTACCTTGTCGCATAAGCCGATAAGCTTACTGCCGCCTCCAGCCAGAAACACGGCCGACGGTGGCCCATCGTTCAAGTCTACGATTTGTTGGGTGATCTCCTTTACCAGTGTGTGTATAGTGGGCTCTAGCTTTTTCAAAATTTCTTCTGCGGGGTAGGTCTGTTCAAACCCCACCACATCTTCAAAACGAATGGTTTCAAAACAAGCAAGCTGCTCTTTGATGCGTTCTGCTGTATCATAATCAATGAGATATTCCCGCATCAAAGCTTCTGAGATCTCGTCACCTGCCACTGTCGCCATCGTATACCCTACGACACTGCCATCGCGACAGGCAGCGATATCCGAAGTACCTGCCCCAATATCCACTAATACCAGATTCAAAAGCCGCAGTTGCGGCGGGATTGCCGCGTTGAGAGCGGCAATGGGCTCCAAAGTAAGGCTCGCTGTTTCCAGCCCCGCTTTTTTCACAACTGCATGTAAGCTGTCCACTACTTCACTTGGCAAAAAAGTAGCAACCACATCATTTTCCAAAATCTGACCTGTATGTCCCAGCAGCTTTCCCATAGGATACCCATCCAAACGAGATTGCGTGATGGTATACCCTACAAGGAGCATCCTCTGCTCACTTGTCTCCGTTTGATGCAGGTTTTCCTCCGCATGGGAAACTGCCTGCGCTGTCAGCGCTTTGATCTCTTCATTCCCAATAGACTGCGGAGCTTCCAATTCCAAACGGCCGGTGCCTCTTTGCGTTTTCAAGGAGCGTCCAGCGGCCGCCACACACACATAAGACAGTTTGACTCCACATTTTTCTTCCAGCCTTCTGGTAATCGCCATTACGGTATCCGCAACCTGGTCGATATCCTCGATCTGCCCATCCAGCATGGCGCGTTTTTCGTGAGGCTGTTTTTCAATGGCAAGAATATGAGCGCGCCCGTTTTCCAATTTGGCAAGCATTCCAATTACACTGCGGGTACCGATGTCAAGAGCATAAACAAGATCCTGATCTTGGGCTGGGAAGTCCTTCGTCAATATGGTATTCGGCATATGCGGCTCCTTTCTTTCCGAATTTGGTTATATTTTTTATATTCTCAATACTTATCAGAGTTATTCTGGCTAGGAGTATAAGTGGGCGTATAGCTGGGAGCAGGGGTGTAACTAGGAGTATAGCTTTGTGCCTCAACAGTCGGCGCCGGTGTATACTCCACATTTTGCTCTTGGATTTCGCTTCCTGCTGCCTGGCCATACTCATCCCGAAGTTTAAACTTCTGCAGAAGCTGCTTCATTACAATAGCCTGAGAAGAAAGCTCCTCGCTGGCTGCAGCCGACTCCTCACTGGTAGCAGAGTTGGTCTGTACCACTGCGGAAATCTGATCTACTCCAATGGTCAACTGGGCAACAGAAGATGCCTGTGCAATGGAATTTTCTGCAACCTGATCCATAGAAGAAATAGCTTCTGCAGCGAGCTGCACTGTCTTCTCCATATTATCGTCCACATCAGCTACCAGATTCCGCCCGCGCTCAACAGCTCTCATAGAATCGCTGATGCGCTCCTTGGTCTGCTTGGCAGCTTGGTCAGATTTGGAAGCCAAATTCCGCACTTCATCAGCTACCACTGCAAATCCTTTACCTGCCACACCGGCACGTGCTGCTTCTACAGCGGCATTCAGTGCAAGAATATTGGTTTGGAATGCGATATTTTCAATGGTTTCAATAATCTTTTCGGTATCTTGCTGACCTTTATAAATGTCCTCCATAGCTTCCCGCATTTCGTGCATATTCTCATTACAGATATGTACCTGCTGGGCAGCCTCGTCGGATTTCGCTTTTGCCTCTTTAGCAGCTTCTGCATTTTTCTGAGCAGATCCATCAATTTCATTGATGGTTGCAGAAAGTTCCTCTACTGCGCTGGCCTGCTGTGTAGCGCCCTGTGCCAAAGACTGAGAGCCCATGGACACCTGATCTGCTCCAGCAGCTACCTGATCAGCTGCACGCAGAATGTCCCCCATGGTACGGCTCACATTATCAAACATGGAGAGCAGGTTCTTCTTGATAGGAGCAAACTGACCGGGATAGTCTTTCGGGATCTCACTGGTAAGGTCGCTTTGTGCCAAAGCATTGGTAACACGGTTGATATCTTCGATGATGCTGCTCACCACACGCTGGGAGTTCCGTACAGCGTGGCACATAACACCGATCTCGTTTTCAGAGTGGTAATCGATCTCTACACTCAGGTTACCCTTACTAAATGCAACAATTGCCTTTTCTGCATCGGACAGCGGTTTTACAATGCGCTTGATCATTCGCAGGTTCAGCCATACGCCCAGCAGCACCATTGCAACGCCCAAAACACTAATGATTACTCGATTTCTTACCACCAAAAATTGAGCTTTGTTGATAGCATCGGTCTGTTGTGTGGTAATGGTAGAGGAAAGATCTTCCCCTGCACTGGTAACTTGGTTCAAAAGATCCAGTTCCTCAGATTGCAGCAAATCACGTGCAGTATCTGCATCCCCATTTTGTAGGGCAGATTCAATGTTTTGTACAGAAGCAAGCCAGCTTTCCAGAGAGGTGTTATAAGTATCTACTTTTTGGCTGTCAATGGAGCCTGTTCCATTTTTTATGGTTTCTAAACATGTATTGATATTTTCTTTATACTCTGCGTTCTTCTCCGACGTGGTTTCATCGTATCCGGCAAGAATCATATTTCTCAAATTGCTCTCAATGGAATTAACAGCTGCCTGTGTATCTTCAATGGCATCAGAAGCTGCTACTTCTTCAGAAAGAACTTTATTATATTGATTCCCCACGGATCCCACTCCATAAATGGAAACTCCTGCAATTATCAAACCCAACAGCAACATAATAACACAGTTTAGGAGCATTTGCGCTCCTACCTTCATGTTTTTAAGTTTACTCATAAAAACACACTCCTTAACACAAAATATTTACTATCAGATGTCTCCAAAACGGCCTTGAGGCACATCGCCCCAAATTCGCCCGTCCACCATAGTGATTACACGTTTACGAAGGATATTCACAAATCTTTTGGCATGGGTAGCCATAATCACTGTAGTACCCATACGGTTAATCTCGTCTAACAAATGTACCATATCCCAGATCGTATCTCCATCCAGGTTTTCTGTTAGTTCGTCGATTACCAATACGGGAGGGTTATTGATAAGAGCACACGCCAGTTCTGCCCATCTACAATCCGCATGAGATAGCTGGACAGGATACATGGTTTCCGCTCCTGATAGTCCTACTAATTTTAATGTGTTCTGCACTCGCTCAATAACCGGTGGACCTGTTAAGCGGGGGATTGCAATGTCCACCAAACTTTCACCTATGGTTTTCTTTCTTGCAAGGCCCGATATTTGCGGCACATATCCAAAATATCTCCGCAATCTTTGGCGATGCCAGCGTGCCGCACGGCTCACATTCAGATTATTTAAGTAGACCGCACCATAGGTAGGAATCAAATCTCCGCAAATCAGGCGTAATAATGTAGTCATTCCCGCACCACTACTTCCTGTGAGAAAGACGAATTCCCCTTGCTCGATAGTCAGATTGATCTCTCTTACACCTGCAGTTCTTCTTTTGTCCTTTTTTCCGCCATAGTACTTGGTTACTTCCAGTAACTGAATTTGTGACATAAGTTGCTCCTTGTAGTTCTATACAATCTGATAGAAATTTGTTATACTTTACTTATCTTTTCAATTTAAGATGATATCAATAACGGGAGTCTTTAACCAATGAAGGATAAAAAACCACACAGTTTATTCAAAATTATAGCAATCTGCTTTCTGGCAGTTTTTTGTATAGGAGCAGTGGAACTTATGGTTTGCAGATTCGCTGCTCCTGACACCTACGAAAACATCATACATCACACAACTGCATCAGTCAACCGTTTAATCGACATGGGGAAAGATTGGGTGTCCGCTCTTTCCCAAGCATTTACCTCTTTTGGAAAAACGGAATCAGAGCTAGAAGAAGAGATCGCTCAATTTGCAGAGCAGCCCGAACAAAGTGAGGTTCCACCCGCTGAGCCCCCTGTCATCACAGAGTTCGTCACACGCAACAGCCAGGAATACCTGACAGGAGGCGTGGTCGATATTGTTTATTATAATCAAGGGGAAGAACCATGGGCAGATATGCCTTTTGGTCCAGACCCAATTAGTGGATATGGCTGCGGCCCAACCGCAATGGCTATGTTGGTTTCTTCCCTAACGGATGAAACCATTGATCCCGGAAAAATGGCGGAATGGGCTTATAATAACGGGTACTGCGCTCCGGGAAGCGGCTCTTATTTGTCTATTGTAAAAGGTACCGCCAAAGCATATGGATTGTCCTGCAAAGAGCGGGAATTTTCTGATGCAGAAGAACTCTGCTTAGAGTTGGCGGCCGGAAAAGTTTATGTAGCCTTAATGCGAAAAGGACACTTTACCAACTGTGGACATTTTATTTTACTGCGCGGCACCACTTTAGAAGGAAATATCTTAGTAGCAGATCCTAACAGCCGGGAAAGGAGCCTGGCTTCCTGGGACCCAGAATTGATTTTGAAGGAAGCCAAGCCAACCTTCTGGGAATTTTCCACATCTTGATAAATTCTGTCACAATAGTATAAACAACGGGATTCCCCCTGCCAAATTTACTTTGGCAGGGGGAATTCCATAATCATGAAAAACATGATCTTAGGTTTTATTCAATTTCGATAAAAGGATTTTTTGCCTCCAAGCCGCTGATTGACCATGCGATCTTGCTGAATGATGCGCTCCAAGCTGTTCTTGTTTTTTTTCACCAAATCAATCAGCCGTTTCTCAGAGTCCTGTTCCGCAGTAGCATCCCCGGTTAGAATTTTCTCCAAACGGTCTCTATCCGCGTCCGACAATCCTGCGCACTGTTTCTTTAAAGCTGCTCGATATTCCACCAACTGGTTAATAGCGTCTTGCCGTAAACCCAGATACAGCCGAAAAGATACTTGATCCTGTCTTTTTAGCGCATCAGAAAGCTCGATCGTAGTTTCCTGCAGTTCAGAAAGTGCACCATACATTTTGCGCTGCACGACCATAGCTGACATTACTGCATTTTCACTCAGCATGGGAACCTCCTCTATTTTGCTGCCGTCTGGCCAGCTGTTTTATCGGCTTCACGAAAACTTTCACGAAGTTCAGAAACCATGTTTTTCACACGTGAAAGCACCTCATGATTCCGGCCAGCCTTTACACGGCTCAACTCATAGCAGAAATACTCATACAAGCGGTACAGAGGGAGACTGATCTCGTACTGGCGATCCAGCGTATCGCTCAAGTAATGGATAATATCTACACTTCTATCCACCGCGTTTTCAAACCCTGCATAATTTTCTTGGTTCAAAAGTAATTCTGCTTGAGTCAACCGTTTTACCAATTCGTCGTATAGACGAAGCAGAAGTTCCCCCTGCGTCATCGAGTTCAAGGATTCTTCCCGATAATATTGGTAACCCCTTGTATTCATACTAAATGTCATTTTCCTTTCCACAATACCGAATTCAGCAGGCTACCATCAGCCGCCCATCAATCCAGCAAGCGTTGAACTCTGAGAATTCATCTGCTGAATTAACAGTTCCAGCTGTGTAAATTTGTTGGTATAGTAGTCCACCTGATCGGACATTTTTGACTGCCAAGTTGAAATCTGGTCGTCAATTTCTTCCATCTGATTCAGGAAAGTATTATCCAACGCCGCGGTAGGAGAATATTTAGAGCCGGCTTTTTCAATCAGGATACCCTTTACATCGCCGGTTGTCCGCGC
The DNA here is from genome assembly GCA_944380795.1 of uncultured Clostridia bacterium. GTDB lineage: Bacteria > Bacillota > Clostridia > Oscillospirales > Acutalibacteraceae > Heritagella_A. Next base: position 26,241 of record CALWIS010000053.1, read on the forward strand.
ATACCGATCCACGATCGTCTCAATAGAAGTCATCAAGCCATCGGTAGCTGCGCCGCCATCCTTACTCTTAGTGAAAACATCCTTCACTTGATCCAAATCGGTTTCCAGTGCTTCCCGCAGAGCACTCTCGTCCAAAGTGATGGTAGTAAGGCCGTCGGAATAGCTGGTGTTGATACCAATAGAGCGAAGGAGAGAGCCATCGCTGCCGCCAGGCGTTACCGCATTGCGCAGTGCATTATACAAAGAAGACATATCACTATCAGCAAACAGAAGGCCGGTCTTCGCTTTTTCTTCGTAAGCTTCAATTTCGCTTTCCGACATATCCGCTTTATCGTCATCCGTTAACGGCTCATACTTGGAACCATTGGACTGCGTAAGAGGCATGGTGGAATACGCTTTTTTCACTTCTTCCACGATGGCGTTGTAATCCTCCACCATAGTCTTGATAGCGTCCACGATCGTATCCGTATCCGCCTTGCTGGTAAAGGAAACCGCCTCGCCTTCAACAAACAAATCGTCGCTTAAGTCTGTACTCTTAATGGGATCTGTGGTGCCTGTTCTTTCCGCATTGTTAAACAATCCGTTCAGCGTCACAGACATTCCATCCATATCAAAGGTGTTGGAACTGCGGGAGAAATTCATGGTTTCTCCATTGATTGTGGCTTGGAAAATAGCGTCCTGACCAGCGGTATAGGAATCTTTATCTCCTGTATCCACTTTGCCAAACAGCGCTGTACCCAAACCTTCTCCAATTTCGATACGACCGCCTTCGCCGGTTTCCTTGGCGGTAAACACAAACTGATCCGTCAACTTGGAATAGCTGACGTTTACGCCTGCCTCGGTGTTGCTGTTGATGCCGTTCATTACCGTATTCAGAGCGGTATCCTGGGTATAGGTTCCGATTTTTACATCGTTGATGGTCAGATCAAACTCATACAGACGCTCCCCATCGTTGCTGAGACGGTATCCATCTGCATCCAATTTATATCCGGCTGCATCTTTATAAGTTCCGTCCTCCTGCTCGATCCACTGATCCTTGGGGACAGCCTCCATCAGTCTACCCTGCAGTTCCTGACCGTTAATGGTAAGGGTACCCTTCTGCGCATCAAACACGCCCAGATCCCCTAAACTTTTGGTGGTATTCAAATAGGAGCTGATACCATCGCCAATGCCCATAGCATCGCCTACGGTGGAAGAAACCGCCAAAGAGGAACCGCTGTTAGCGGTAAAGGAAAGCTTTCCGCTATTCAAAGAGGCAGTAACTTTTCCGGCACCAAAAGCCTTGTCCAAAGCAGCCTGCAAATTGGTGGAAAAAGTACCTTCATCTGTTACCAAACTATCTCCATCTTTTAAGATGCTTTCCAGAGAAATGGTCTTCTGCGTTCCGTCCAAAGTTACAGTAATGCTCTTATCCGATAAGTACTCTGCCGTTTGGACCTTCTCAGAAAATGTGCTGTCACCTGCAATGGTAAAGGAGTTTCCTTCATCCTCGATCACTTTATCAAGGCCCAAGGTATCCTTCAGCTTACCGGTGGCGCCGCTGATAGAAACATCGTTGCCGGCATTGGCCTTATCGGTAAAAGTGATTTGACCGTTTTTATCCACCTGTACATCGATCAATTCGCTGGCCTTTTTCTGATCGCCGCTGCTGGTAGTAATCGTCTGCCCTTCCAGCTTTTTCGCAATAGCGTCCTTCAGCTGTTCGGCGCTCACATTGCCAGTGCCATCCTCATTGGTATCGAAGAATTCCAACTCACCAAAATCAATGGTAACATCTTTCTTACCATAGCTCAGAGTCAGGGAACCCTCCAATGTGCTCACATTCATTTCTTGATCCAGATGCAGGTCTGAAGTACCGCTGATGGTAGTTTTCCCGCCGGATGTACTCGCTGCCGGATTCAGTCCGGAAGCCGAAGAGGCATACCGGGCAGCGGTAGCCAACTGTGCCACAGCATCAATCAGAATGGTACTGCTGGTTTTGCCGGTTGCAGATACCATGTCGGCAAACTTACCACCGGTGGTGGTAATGACGGAGTTGTTAAAGAAGCTGGAGCTCAAAAGGTTCGTGGAAGAAGTATAAGACATATACTTCCGGGAGAATTCTACCAGCTTATCAGAAATACTCTGATAAGCTTCCTGCTTCCACTGGATCTGGGTGCGATCCTGCTGCAGGCCGGAAATCTTTTGCTTATAGCTTTCCAGCATTCCCTCGATCATGGATTCTGTATCCAATCCACTGGCCAGACCGGAAATGATATTGGAATTTCGGGAACCGTAAATGCTACTGGTTGAACTGGTTCCAGACAAGCTTGAAATGGATGCCATAATTTCCACCTCTCTCATTTGTTTTGACATTAAACCGACAGAACGCTCTCTTTGTTGACAAAAAAAGTGCTTTTCAGTAAAATAGGATTTAGAAACGGTCGATGATTTTGCGGGAATACCATCAGCTAAAACAATATTCTCACATTTATTTTATCGTCAGATACTTGCAAAAATTAAGAGGATTTTTTATCTTTTCTTTCTATCTTGATGGATGGCGCTTTGAGAACTTTGTTCAATTCTTGCCAAAGCCGCCACGCTTTTTACGCCATACTTCTAAATTTTATTCTATAGTCAGGAGTGAAGTATACTATGTCCGCTACTGTAGTGACGATCACGAACCAAAAGGGCGGTGTTGGAAAAACCACCACCGCTGCAGCATTGTTGGCCTCATTGAGCAACCGGGGCGCACGTGTTTTAGGGGTTGACTTGGACCCACAAGGCAGCCTTGGTTTTAGCCTAGGTCTGGATATCGAGCACTGCAAAACGGTTTATGATGTTTTTCGTGGAGAGGTCTCTACAGAGGAAGCTATTTCCACTACAGATACCTGTGACATACTGGCCTCCAATATCCTCCTTTCTGCCGCCGAGATCGAATTTAATAAACCTGGCCGAGAGTTCTTGCTGAAAACGGCTCTTTCCAAAGTCAAAGATCGCTACGATTTCATTATTATTGACACTCCACCGGCTTTGAATATTTTAACTGTCAATGCCTATGTTGCCACCGACAGCCTCATCATCCCCATGTCTCCCGAGGTATTGAGCCTTCTTGGCGTTTCCCAGATCAAAGAAACCATAGAAAGCGTACGCAACTACTATAATTCCGGGCTAACGGTTTTAGGAATCCTCTTAAACCGATTTAGCCCCCGGCTCCGCCTCAATCGCGAAGTAATGGAACTAGCGGAGCAGATCGCCAGCCAGTTGGGCACCGTTGTATTTCAAAGCAAGATCCGCAGTAGTGTTTCCGCTGCTGAAGCCCCTGCACATGGTCTTAGCGTGATTGACTACGCTCCGCGGTCAAACCCAGCTGCCGATTTTGAAAGCCTGTGCAGCGAAATAGCAGGGGATAAATTCCCCATTGATACCGATTCAAAGGAAGTGTAAAAAATGGCGGTAAAAAACAGCAAAAAAAATACCAAAAGCAGTAAAACCGACCACGTGCTGAACTTAATCGGCATGGCTTCCGCCCCTCAAAAACAGGAGCCGGAAGAAGAAATATCGGAGCCAGCGAGTGAACCTGCTAAAGTGGCTGACCCTCCCGCTCCTGCCCCAGTTGCTTCCTATCCGACTGAACATTTGGCGCCCCCTATTCTGGAAGTCGCTCGGACTAATCACGAGGCGCTTTCTGAGACGATCCATCAAGCCCTCAGTCAATCTTTAGAAGAAGAACTGGCTGAAAATCTGGAACAAGAGTTAGAAGAAAGCGCTTCTCTTGACACCACGGAAATGAACGCAGAGGAGGCCCCAGCTTCACAGTCTCAAAGTGACAATAACGATTTACAGGCGGACTCCCCCCAGCAGTTTCAGATAGAAGCACCTTTGGAAGATTCCCGTGCTTCCTCTCAGGAAGTGGAGCATCCCGCAATTTTGCAGGAGGACAAAACACAGGAAACACTCTCGAATGAAACGCCTGTTGATTCCTCAATGCCGCAGAAGGAGCCAAGTGCAGCCCCTGCTCCTTCCTCTCCTGCTGCCCAAACACCCCTTCCTGCCCTGACCAGCACGCAACTTCTTTCAGATGGTGCCGTGTTGGTAAACGTCATGCAGATTTTGGTGGAAGAAGCCGCCCCTCGATATCTGGAAATGTTCCACGTGTGCTCCTGCTCCCGCTGTGTAGCGGATGTAAAAGCTCTAGCTCTCACCCAGCTGCCTGCAAAATATGTGGTTTTGGAAGAAAGCAAAAAAGATTCCATGTTGAGTTTCTATCGTTATTCCTATCAAAGCCTTCTGACTATCGAACTGACCAAAGCATGCAGTGCGGTAATCCAATGCCCCCATCATATGCCCGATCTTTCCTTGTAATTTTGCTGCCCCCTCTGCTTTGCATGATTTTTGAAGGGAGGTTATTTACAGGAGCGGAAAAACTCTTGTAAAATCAAAATGTTACCTATCACTTATCCTAACTACGCTTTTGATTTTTATGGTACTCTGGCAGACATCCGCACCCACGAAGATGATCCGATGGTCTGGCAAAAGCTCTGTCTTTTTTATGGGTATTATGAT
>CALWIS010000054.1 GCA_944380795.1 uncultured Clostridia bacterium
GGGCTTGGTGCGCCCGACTGGATTCGAACCAGCGGCCTACAGAGTCGGAGTTATCAGGCTGTCAAGGAAGAAACCCAGGTTCCATGCGGATTTCGGGTACATCGCACAAGATTAGCACCGATTCGCAAAAACTGCGGAAGCCCTTGGCACGCCTGGGTTTTCACAGTTTTTCCAGTTTTGGGAAAATAGTAGTCAAACAGTAGTCAGAGGGCGGGCAGAAAGAGAAAAGTCATTGGGTGAAAGAGGGGCGGATTTTGGAGAGCTGAATCACGGCTGGTGTTTCAATCCTGATACTTGGTTTTAAAACGCCATATTTCAGATTATGGCGGCAAGACGCAAAAATCCAAAATATGACAGTTGTAAAATAAACTTACTAGTGCTATACTGTTATTGAAGATTTTTGCAGCTATCCGCAAAAAAACAAAACGATAGGAGTTTGGAATATGGAAATCAGACGGGATCGATATTTGAACCTGCTTATCAGCAAGAAGCACAATGGATTAATCAAGGTTATAACTGGGATGCGAAGATGCGGAAAGTCCTATCTGCTTTTCAATCTTTTCAAAGGACATTTACTCTCAGAGAAGATTGACGAAGATCACATTATTGAAATTGCATTCGATGCTTTTGAGAATATACAGTATCGAGATCCGAATAAGTTATATCCTTATCTGAAGAACCAGATCTGCGATCAGGAGATGTATTATGTGCTTTTGGATGAAGTGCAGTTATTAGATGACTTTGAAGCAATATTAAATAGCCTGACGCGCATGAGCAACGTGGATGTGTATGTAACCGGGAGTAATGCCCGCTTTCTTTCGAAAGATGTGATTACTGAATTCAGAGGTCGTGGCGATGAAGTGCATATGTATCCTCTGAGCTTTGCGGAGTTCATGACAGTCTACCAAGGCACAAAGCAGGACGGTTGGAACGAGTATATGCTATACGGCGGCCTGCCTCTTGTGTTAAGCTTTCAAACACCCGACCAAAAAATATCTTTTCTAAAAGCGCTTTTTGAGGAAACCTATATTTCCGATATTGTCGGAAGGCATAATGTTCGCAACAAGGCGGAACTGGAAGACCTTCTCAATATCCTTTCTTCCGCCATCGGTTCCTTGACAAATCCAGAGAAACTTTCCGCAACTTTTAAGACAGTTAAGAAAAAGAAAATAAGCAGCAATACCATCAAAAAATATATTGAGTATCTGTGCGATTCTTTTCTTATCGAAAGCGCAGTGCGGTATGATGTGAAAGGAAAGAAATATATCGACACACCCATTAAATACTATTTTACTGACATGGGGCTTCGAAATGCCAGGTTAAATTTCAGGCAGTTGGAAGAAACGCATACCATGGAAAATATCATCTTCAATGAACTTAAAATCCGTGGTTTCAATGTTGACGTGGGCGTTATTACACAGTATGACCGGAATGAGAAAGGAAACAGCATCCGAAAACAGTTAGAGATTGATTTTGTCTGCAATCAGGGCTCCAAGCGTTACTATATTCAATCGGCGTATGCGATTTCAGACCCGGCAAAGCTGGAACAGGAACAGCGTTCCCTCATGATGACAGGGGATTTTTTCAAACGTATCATCATCACAAAAGACACTCCTGCGCCGCATTATAACGAGAACGGCGTCTTGATTATGAACATCTACGATTTTCTCTTGGATGACAATAGTTTAGAAAACTGAAAATGCGGGATGGTCTTGGGCTGCTGTTGACTTACAGGGTTGCCACCATCAAAGAACAGAGGACGAACAGATCCACAATCAACGCTGGCACCAACGCGAAAGGGATGAGGAGGTCATTCCAGGAAGAGTACATTACAATGTACTTGTCCCAGTCTTCTAACTCGTGTCTCGGAAATTCCCACCCTCTATAATGAACCTACAATTTCACAATTGGAGGTTTTGTTTATGAAGATCAACTACAAAAAACTGGGAAAACGCATTCAGTCCGCCAGGAAAGAAACGGGACTTTCCCAAGAGCAGTTGGCCGAGGCGATTGGCAAATCCCCGTCTGCAATCAGCACCATAGAGACCGGAAAGAGAGGGGCGAGTCTGGAAACATTGGTCCACATCGCCAATGTGCTGCAGGTATCCGCCGACTATTTGCTGGCCGATCAGTTGCCCCACATCCCCTGGGAGGCCTCCCGGAGAGCCCTCCTCTTTTTTCACAACTGTGAGGAATGGGAGCTGTCACTACTTCAAGAGGTAGCCCATTGCATCCACGCAGGGCTGCGGCGGCGTTTCCGATAATTATTTTCTCGTTTTTGACCGGGAGTCAAGTTCCTGACTCCCGGTTGCTTTTGTTTTTTGGGGGATTCACTATAATGGGTGATGAGAACCGACAGGAGGTGAGAAGCGCGATGACGTCTACGGCACCGGGAATGTGGGGACAAGAAGAAGCCCTATTCGCACCATTGCTGCAGCTGACAGGTACCGATACAAGGCAGCGGAGGATGGAAAATGTCCGGCGTGAACAGCCCTCTCCGGCACATCCATTCCATGTGGCAGTATATATCCGGTATTTTAATCAGACCCGCTATGAAAACTATTTGGAGCTTCACAAGAAGGTTTTTTCGGATTGTCTGGCCCGCTGCCCCAACTGGGACTTTGTGGGGTTCTATATCGATGAGGGTTCCACCGCGCCCCGCATGGAAAACGCCAAAGCCTGGGCCCGGCTGCTGCAGGACTGCCAGGATGGAAAAGTAGATTTGATTGTCACGCAGAAAACGGGAAATGTATCTCAAAAGCCCTTTGAGGCGTCTTTCTGCGCCAGGCTTTTGGCGGCGCTTCCCCACCCAGTGGGGATCTACTTTATCTCAGAGGACATTTTCACGCTGGCCTCTTACTACCAAGAAGACCTGCGGGATCCCATTTTCCTACCAGATCCAGAAACCCCTGCAAGGGAGGAGCATCATGATGTATGATGTCAAAAAAAACAATGGCCTCTCCCAAAAGGAACGTGTGCGCCGG
>CALWIS010000055.1 GCA_944380795.1 uncultured Clostridia bacterium
GGAAGCCTTTGACCAGCTGGAAATCAAAAAGATTCCGAAAGTGAAAGAATTGAATGCGGAGTATGCGAAAGTTCTGGAAAGTAAGAAGAAAACCTATGCAGAGTATAGGGAGGTTCGTGCGGAAATGCAGGATTATCAGATCACACTGAAGGTGGTTGAGGCGTGTGCAGGTGAAGAGACCGAGAAGGAATTGCTTCAGAAAGAGCAGGAGCAGGGACGGGCGCAGAATCAGGAACGGTAGTGTATAGAAGATTCCTCGGTGCAGTGGATCACAGAATGGGTGGTCTGCTGTGCCGGGGATTTTTGCTGTTTGACGATACTGCCATGTGATAAATTTGGGTTTGACGGCTTATGCCGTAAAGCGTCCAATGGGACGCGCAGCCATCACCTGTGGTGATGATCCCAAGGGGATTGGGGACATGCCCCAACAAGCTGTTTGAAGAGGTTGACGCGGAGGCGGAAATCTCGAAAACGAGCATTCCTGGACAGGAATGCCCTGCTTGCGGAAGATTGTTTTCAGGCAGTTGTATGCTACTGCATAACTTGATTTTATGCGCCATTTCGAATATAATAGATGTTGTAATGTTGTAGCCATTTACAGGGCAGGAGGCGAGTTATGAAGTATCTTTCAATTAAGGAAACTGCGGTGCGCTGGGGAATTTCTGAACGGCGGATTCAGGTGTTGTGTAAACAAAACAGGATTCCTGGCACTATTACGATTGGACGGACATGGGGGATTCCTGATGACGCCCAAAAGCCTGCTGACGCAAGAGTCAAAAGCGGAAAATACGTGAAACGAAGAGATGAGAAGAAGAGTGATGTTGTCAACATTGCAGAGTTTGCCCTAGAGTCACAGCCAGAAATACCAGACTTGACAAGCGAGGAATAAACAGTACCTTCCATCTTAAAATGACGAATGACGAGGAAACTATATGCCAAATATAGATACACAATATAGCTACAATTTTATTGATCTTTTTGCAGGGGCTGGTGGACTCTCGGAAGGGTTTCTTCAGGCTGGATTCAAACCTGTCGCCCATGTTGAAATGAATAGATTTGCAGCTAAAACTCTTGAAACAAGAAGTGCTTATTACTATTTGAAAGGCACAAACAATCTTAGCTTATATAAAAACTATGTATCCGGGAAAATTTCTCGTGACGATTTTATGAAACAAATTCCTGCTTCAATAACAAAAACCGTCATAAATGAGACAATGTCGGATGAGACACTCCCTTCGATTTTCAAAACCATTGATGGGATTATGAAAATACGAGGTATTACTAAAATTGATGTTATTGTAGGAGGCCCTCCCTGCCAAGCTTATTCGCTTGTCGGTAGAGCGCAAAGTAGTCGTATGGAAGTGCCAATGGAGGAAGACCCGCGTAACTATTTGTATAAACTGTATGCTCGTTTCTTAAAACGCTATCAGCCCCGTATGTTCGTATTTGAGAATGTTACGGGAATTGAATCGGCCAATGGTGGAGCAATATGGAAAAATATTCAAAAATATCTCAAACGAGTTGGATATGAAATTGAATGCCGTGAGCAAAACGCATACAAATTTGGAGTTCTTCAAAATAGACGTCGGATGATTATAGTAGGTTGGCTAAAGAAAAGCGGGCTGAAATATCCTGAATTTCTTGAAATTAAAACGGATGCCATTGTGAATGATCTTTTTACTGATCTTCCCAAGCTGCATCCTGGCGAAAGTGCAAATGAATACGCAGAATCAAAAGCTAGCAGTTATATCACAGAGTCGAGAATACGAACAAAAGATGACGTGCTGACTCATCACATTTGCCGACCGAATATAGATCGGGATATCAAGATTTATAGGCGAGCAGTTGAGCTTTGGAATGACGGTCATAAGCGCTTAAATTATAACGATCTTCCAGATGAATTGAAAACGCACAAAAACAGACATTCATTTACTGATAGATTTAAAGTTGTCGAAGGGGATGAAGCGTGTTGTCATACTATTTTAGCGCACCTTTCAAAGGACGGACACTACTTCATTCATCCAGACATAGAACAGAATCGTTCTATTACTGTTCGTGAAGCAGCAAGAATACAGTCGTTCCCTGACAGCTATTTCTTTGAGGGATCGAGGTCATCGCAGTTCGTACAGATAGGCAATGCTGTCCCACCGATGATGGCAAAAGGAATTGCTATGGGTATTTTTGAACAGTTATACAAAGGAGATTCAGATGGAAGGTAACCTACTGCTTGAACAATTCAGCAGATATAAGAAGTTGGAACTTGAGGCTTCTCCGTTTCACTTCCTTTTAGATGCCAATATAGAACTGAATCCGCATCAGATTAATGCGTTTTGTGCTGCTATCCAAGCATTGAAAACAGGCGGTATCATATTGGCTGATGAGGTCGGTCTTGGAAAAACCATTGAAGCCGGACTTGTGCTGAAATATGTACTTGAGTCTGGGGCAAAACGTGTATTGATTGCGCTTCCTGCATCTTTGAGAAAACAGTGGGAACTGGAACTTGATGATAAATTTGGCTTGCAATCAGTGATCCTAGACAGACTAACGGTAGAAAAAGAAAGTTCAGACTGGCGCAAAAGGCTTACAGATAATCAGTCTGTCAGTATAGTGATTACTTCCTATGACTATTCATCGAAGTTAATGAAACGATTTCCGGAGGTCAAGTGGGATTTCATCATTATTGATGAGGCCCACAACCTCAGAAATGTATTTCACGGAACAAAGCGTGCTAAAAATCTGTATGAAATGTCAAAGGGCATACCGAAAATTTTGTTGACTGCTACGCCTCTTCAGAATTCGTTGACAGACCTACATGGACTGGTTTCCTTTATCGATGAGCGGATTTTTGGAAGTGAGAAGGTCTTTAATAAGCGTTATATCGAAGGGGAGGATTACTCTGACCTAAAGCGAGAGCTTTCGCCAGTCCTATATCGAACGCTCCGCAAAGACGTGGCAAAGTATATGAATTTCAAAAAGAGAACCTGCAAGACGGTGGACTTTGCCCTTTCGCAAGATGAAATTGAATTATATCAGCGAGTAAATGATTTTTTGAAACGTGAATTGCTATATTCCATCCCGACATCAAACCGCGGGCTGATCATCCTTGTTATCAGAAAACTACTCGCTTCTTCAAGTTTTGCTTTGATTGAGACTTTTGAGATCCTAAAGAACAGGCTTGAAAAGCTATACGAAGGTAGCAAGTCTGCAAATGCCCAAGAGGGTTTTGAACTTTTCTGGAGTTATGTTGAGGATGAAATTGATGAATCCGGATTTGATGAGACAGAGGATGAAGATACGATTGTTCAGAAACAATTCATTCAAGCTGAACTTGATGAGATAAATACCATTATTGATGTGGCAAAGCGCATCAAGTCAAATGCTAAAATTACTGCACTGAAGACCGCTATACAGATTGCCTTTGACTATCAGCAGGAGCAAGGCATCCTGCAGAAGGTTGTAATTTTCACAGAATCGAAGCGTACTCAGAAATACATAGCTTCAGAGCTACGCAAGACGGGATTCGAAGATGAAGATATACTTCTTTTCAATGGTGATTTTGATGATACTATGACGAAGAAAATATATAGAGCATGGCAGATTAGGAATTATGGTAAGGTAAACTATGGACGTAGTGTGGAATACAAGCACGCTATCGTAGATTACTTTCAGCATAATGCAAAGATTCTGATTTGTACGGATGCTGGTTCCGAAGGTTTAAACCTTCAATTCTGCAATACGATAATCAATTATGACTTACCATGGAATCCGATGAAGATTGAGCAACGTATTGGCCGTTGCCACCGTTATGGTCAGAAACATGATGTTGTGGCAATCAATCTATTGAATACCCAGAACGCTGCCGATCAGCGTGTCTATGACATTCTTTCAAAGAAGTTTGAACGGTTCGAGGGGGTGTTGGGCGCATCGGATATTGCGCTTGGCGCAGTAGAGTCTGGCGCGAGTTTTGAAAAAATGGTATTGCAGATTTACCAGACTTGCAATACCACAGCGGAGTTCAAGAAAGCTTTTGATAAACTGGATCGAAAGCTGAATGCAAAACGCGATAAGAAGGCAAGAGAACTGCGTTCTCTTCTGCTCATGGAAAGTAGCGGAGCAAAGGAACAGGCACTTGATGCTACAAAGTCTGACATTGCAAGATATCTACATGATGTGGAATATTGGA